>JBKBIU010000007.1:0-18003 GCA_046294065.1 Pseudothermotoga sp. | reverse complement strand
AACGACGGAAGGTTCGAAGATCACAATGCCTTTTCCTCTTTGATAAACAATGAAACTTGCTGTACCAAGGTCTATACCCAAGTCACCTTTTGGCATTTGCTTAACCTCCTTGAATTCTCTTGTATTGATTCAATAGATCATTTGGTGTGCCTGGCGGGAGTTGAACCCGCAGCCTCTGGATCCGGAGTCCAGCGCTCTATCCCCTTGAGCTACAGGCACAGGATTTTCCCATTTGGACCCAATAAATACCTTAATTCTTCGCACAAACCCTCAGCAATGATAATATCAAAAGGTGCAAAGTTTTCCAACATCTTCAGATCCCTCTCAATATGGCAACCTATTTTGTGAAACAGATAAGCATAATAGGGATCATTCTGCAAAATGATCCAACTTTTGTCTCTCACGATTCTTACGTCAGAAAGATTTGCAACAAGAACTTTACCCTGAAGATCTCCAAGTTTACTTAGTTTTTTATCGCTCAGTCGAACAGGAGATTTTATTCTGTAGCAGTCAGAATTTGAAGAAATAAATCTGTTGAAAATTTCCGCCGCACTCAGTTGGTCGATATCTTTCCTACCTTTAAAGATCACACTGGAAAGCCTTTCATCGATCATGTAGACTTCTCTGCCAAACTCGGCATACAGCCTTTCTGCAAATCTGACTGCTTTGAAGGTTTGCTCTGAGTATCTGCCACTCATCGAAAGAGGTAATCCAATCACAAAACTATCAATATTTTTAAACTTGGAGATCTCAGCAAAGATCTCTTGTTTTTTCACCGTCCATATTCTTGCGGCAAGTTTCTCACCCAAAGCCAAGCCACATCTTGTTTCACCATAATCTATTGCGAGTATCATCAGATCACCATTCTTACGTTTGTAAGCGCCTTGTATATACCTTTGACCTTCTGCATCAAAAGTGGCTTTGTAATCTTTTCAAAATAGGCAAACTCCAGTTCTCTCTCCATAAGTCTCACAGGTGTTCTTGAAAGATCAATGCGAGCAAAAGAAATTTTCTCAGGATTCACAACTGCTCCAAAATCCTTGAGAATGTTCAAAATCACCTTGGCATAGGACAGATTCTTGAAGCCATATTGCACAAGCATATTCAAAAACTCTTCCTGACTAACTTCTCTTGTACCAACAGCTGATATTATTTCCATCACTAACTCCTTGGAAGGAAAGAGTTCCTCAAGTTCTTTTTGTCTTTCATAAACATTCTCAGCATTAAAACATAGATCAAAGAGTTGATTTTCACCATCACAAGAGACAGCATCCAGTAGCTCATACAAGCTGAGAGGCGCATCAAGTATCGCAATTTCCACATCTTCACCCAAGAGTGCTGGTAATCCATCGGTATTTGTAGAGCTTATCAATTTGGCAGCTTTTCTCTTTCTCACACTGCTAATCACACTCAATCTTTGAGTAGGCTTAAGAGTATGTGAGTATACAAGAACTTCTCTATTTTTCCATTTATCTTTAAATCTCCTATAGAAATCTGACAACTTGCGTTGGTCAGAAAACAAGAAACAACTGGCGTCATTCAAAATTGAATCGATTTCACCAGATATATCTGCCAAACCATAGTTGAGCTTCAACGACTTCTCGTAGGATATTTCAAAACCAAGATTTGCCGCAAAACCAAACAAATCTTCTGGATTCTTCACACTCATTGCTATGAATTTGTGAACATTTTTCTTCACAAGGTCAAAAAAGTTCGCGACTTGTGGTTGATCCGCAAAAACTTTAAAAAGTGAAAGTTCATTGATCAAGAAGATATCGTACTGATCATATAACCTATCTTTCTCGTTCAAGAGGGATGAAAGAGTCATGAAGGCAAATCGGTCGCAACTATTTCTATTCAAAGAGTTTATGTAAGATATCTTGCTTTGAACATGTCTCAGAAGACTCTGATGTAGATGAGAAGAAATGATGTTGTTTATAGAAATGACGGCACATCTTAGATTAGTTCTTTCCCTTAGCCAATACAAGAATGCGTTCCTGGTTCTGATATCAAGAATGTACAAACGTTTTCCTCTTATTTGAGTCAAGGACTGATCAAGGCGAATCAATTTCTGTGGCATCTCATCACTTTCATTATACTCATAGCTCTCTTCAGGTAAGGATAGATCCAGGATATTGAGCGATATAGGACCCTTATGATTTCTCAAACTGAAAACGACATCAACGGTTGTAGATTCATAGTTTGGTTTATCGAGCAAATAGCCCAATCCAAAGCCAAGTGCTTCTATCTTTTTGCCATTTGCTCGAATGAGCATCTTAACGTTTGAATGATTTTGTCCGAAAGTCCTTACAAACTCCACAGGAACATTCCTCGAAAGGAAAACTGGCTCGGGATTACCATGGCCAAAAGGCTCGAGCATTTGCAAATCTTTCAGTATCTGTTCATCGATCTGCTCTAATTGAATTTCATCGTCGATCTCTATGACATCAAAGGAATCTTTCACTGGAATCTTACAATTTCTCAAAGAATCGATGAAGGCACCTATTCCATCTGGATTCAAACTGAACCCGACAGCTAAGGGATGACCTCCAAATTCCTTGAAATATGACGACAAAGGTTGCAGCAATTCAATGAGATTAACCTCAGGTACACTTCGTGCCGAACCTCGCGCAACTCCTTCGGTCTCTGAAATAACCATAACAGGTCTGCCATATCTGTGAACTAGCCTCGTGGCTACAATACCTATCACACCGACATGCCATTCTCTTCCTTTGACAACTATCACTGGGTCTTTATGCAATTCGTACTCTTCAATCTGTTCAACAGCGTGGGCAAAGATATCGGATTCGATTTCTTGCCTTGTCGTATTGTATTCAAAGAGCAGTTTTACAAGCCTCTCGGCACATACTTTATCCCTGGCAACTAAAAGCTGGAAAGCATCATCGGCACAATCGAGCCTCCCGGCTGCATTCAATTTTGGCGCGACCCTGTAACCAACTTCACGAGAATCCGGTTCAGTAATACAAAGCCGCGAAAACAAGGCTGACAATCCTGGCCTCTTGGTTTCCATAAGCCTCTGTAAACCTGCTTTTACTAGAAAACGGTTTTCATCGATCAGTTTAACCATGTCTGCAATTGTACCTAGCGCCACAAGTTCGAGAAGATCAAAGAATTCTTCTGGCCGAATCCCCATTTTCTGGGCGATAGCACAGACAACTTTGAAGGCAACCCCAACGCCTGCCAGATCTTTGAAAGGATAACTGTCATCGGGTCTTTTGGGATCAACTATGGCTGCTGCTTTTGGAAGCCTTTCACCAATCTCGTGATGGTCTGTAACTATCACAGGACAACCGAAACTGCTGGCAAACTCAATCGCATCAAAGGCAGTGATACCACAATCGATAGTTAATATTACCCCTTTTGATCTTTTGCAAAATTGCTCAATTACAGAAGGTTGAATGCCATATCCTTCGTCCATTCTCTTAGGTATGTAGTATTCTGTGATCCAACCGTATCTGTCTAAGAACTCTTTGAGTACAGCTACACCGGTTATTCCATCCACATCATAATCACCATAAATTAAAACAGGTGATCTACGTGATCTCGCTTCAAGCAACAAAGAAACAGCTTCATTCATGTCCGCTAAAGAAAATGGATCACGAAGATCATTGATACTTGGATTCAAAAATTTATAAACAACCTCAGGTTCTTTCAAACCTCTGTTGATGAGTAATTTTGCAAGAAAGGGACTTATCTGTAATTGATCACAAAGCGCCCGAACCCTTTGCTGATCAACCTGCTTTACTATCCACCTCACAATCGCCAACTGCCTTCTTATAGTGTTAATTATATTAAACCACATTTTTTTAATTTGTGAACACTAGAAATTGGTGGCAGTCAGCTATCAACTCTCCCAGTTCCCTTTGTATGAAGCTTCTTCAGGTCTCTCACATTCAAGATGTTGTTTGTTCTTGATTTTCTAATGGCGGCAGTCTCTGCATTGAAAGCCTCAATCGTTGTAATATATGGTACTTTATTCTTCACCGCTGCAGTTCTTATTCTGTAACCCACTGTACGCTTGTCCTCAAAATTCAGTGGTGCCTTCATTCCAATTTTGTCAGCAGGAGTGTTTTTAATGGTGTTTGGTGACTGAGTCACGACGACCAAGTCCACCTTGCCCTGCTCAATTAAATCGATCACATCTGGTCTTCCCTCTCCCACCTTTGGCACACACTTTGCCCTTATGCCCACAGAATTCAGCGTTCTTGCCGTACCATTGGTTGCATAAATATCAAAACCAAGATCAAACAGACACGATACCAGTGGTATCACATCTCTTTTATCTTTATCCCTCACAGTAACAAGGATTGCCTTTCTTGGCAGAGGATTAGAAGCAGCTATCTGGGCCTTTGCGAAAGCCTCAGCGAAATCTTCACCGATTCCCATTACTTCACCTGTAGAACGCATTTCTGGACCAAGTAATGTGTCGCTACCATAGAATCTATTGAAAGGAATGACCACTTCTTTAACAGAATAGAACCTTGGCCAAGGTGTTGGAAGAATACCATCTTTGCTTACAAATTTCACCGATTCATATCTTGTTGGGTATGGCCAGTATTCAGCCAACAAATCAGCGAGTTTTTTCCCGATCAGCACCTTTGCTGCCAGTTTTGCCACTGGTATTCCTATCGCTTTACTCACAAAAGGAAAGGTTCTCGAAGCCCTAGGATTCAACTCCAATATGTAAAGCTGCTCATCCTTTATGGCAATTTGAAGATTTGCCGGACCAATTAACTTCAGTTCTTTCGCCAACGAATAGACTGTAGATTCTATAGCAGCAACCAAATCGTCAGAGAGACTCACAGGCGGCAGAACACAGGCAGAGTCTCCTGAATGTACACCTGCTTGTTCTATTTGCTCCATTAAACCTGCTATCCATACATTTTCACCATCACACAATAGATCCACATCGAGTTCGATGGCATCCTCAAGAAACTTGTCTATTATCAAAGGATAACCTGGTGAAACAAGAGCAGCCTGGGAAACATACTTGATAAGCTCTTGTTCAGAATCGATTATTGCCATTGCCCTACCACCGAGAACATAACTGGGTCTGACAAGGACAGGAAAATCCAAGTTCTTAGCTGCTTTCAAGGCATCTTCAACAGATGCAGCAATAGCAAAAGAGGGGGTCTTAAAACCCAGCTTTTCAAGAATTTGGGCGAATTTTTCTCTGTTCTCAGTCATCTCAATGACTTCAAAACTTACCCCTGTGAGCATGATACCTTCTTTGGTTAAGTCTTTGACTATTTTCAACGGTGTCTGCCCTCCAAAGGAGATGATGATTCCCTGTGGTTTTTCATTCTCTATTATTTCCAAAAGATCTTCAACGGTGAGCGGTTCAAAATAAAGTCTGTCTGAAACGTCATAATCTGTGGATACGGTCTCTGGATTGGAGTTCACCATTATCACTTCATAACCTTCTTCTTGAAACGCCCACACGGCATGAACATTCGCATAATCAAACTCGATTCCCTGACCAATTCTATTTGGCCCTGAACCCAGAACAACTATTTTCTTTTTCTGTGACGGCAAGGCTTCGTTTTCAACACCGTTATATGTGGAGTAGAAATACGCCGTTGTCGCTTCGAATTCGCCAGCGCAAGTGTCAACCATTTTGTACATCGGTTTGATACAATGGCTTCTTCTGAAATCTCTAACATCTTTTTCGGTAGTTTGGAATATCTCGGCGAGTTCCCTGTCAGAAAATCCCCATTGCTTTGCCTTTTTCAGCAACGATGGATCTTTTAATCCATTCTGCTTGAGTTCTTTCTCAAAATCCATGATCTTTTTTATTTCGCTCAGAAACCATTTATCTATCTTCGTTAAATGGTTAACTTCTTCGACAGACATACCGTTTCTGAAAGCAGCAAACACATATGAAATTCTTTCTGGTGTTGGGTTAGCCAGATATTCTTTCAGGTGATCGAGGTCAAGTTTGGGTGTTATATCCAGTTCAAGAGATCTGATAGCTTTACCAAGTGCCTCTTTGAAGGTTCTACCGATAGCCATTATCTCTCCGACTGACTTCATTTGTGTACTCAATCTTGGGTCTGCACCAGGGAACTTTTCCATCTGAAACCTGGGTATTTTCATGACAACATAATCGATAGATGGTTCAAAGGCAGCTGTTGTTTTAGCAGTGATATAATTCGGAATTTCGTCGAGCCTTAAACCAACAGCTGTAAGAGCTGCAATCTTGGCTATAGGATATCCTGTGGCTTTCGAAGCAAGCGCTGACGACCTTGAAACCCTGGGATTCATCTCAATGATGACCATTCTCCCAGTTTCAGGGTCTATGGCAAATTGGATGTTGCACCCTCCTGTTTTGATCCCAATGGCATCCAAGGCCCTTTTGGCTGAGTCTCTCATCTGCTGATATTCCAGATCACTCAAGGTTTGTGCTGGCGCAACAGTGATAGAATCGCCCGTGTGAATCCCCATTGGATCCAAGTTCTCTATGGAGCAAACGACGATGAAATTGTCTGCACAGTCTCTCATCACTTCAAGTTCAAATTCTTTCCAGCCTATGACAGATTCCTCAATCAGAACTGTATGAACAGGGCTTTCTATCAATCCATTTGCAACGACTGTTTTCAGTTCTTCAACATTGTAGGCGATACCTCCACCTGTTCCTCCAAGAGTGAAACTTGGCCTCACGATAACTGGGTAACCAAGCTCCTGTGCAACTTCCAGAGCTTCCGTGACTTTGGAAACGACTTTGCTCCTGAGGACTTCTAATCCCTCTTTCTTCATTGTCTCTTTGAAAAGTTCTCTATCCTCTGCTTTGCGAATGGTTTCTATTTCGACACCAATGAGTCGAATACTGTGTTTCTCCAGCACACCTTTTTCGTGAAGTTCAACGGCAAGATTTAACGCAGTTTGACCGCCAAGCGTCGCAAGTAGGGCGTCTGGTTTTTCCTCTTCTATTATTTTTTCCAGATACTCAGCAGTTAATGGCTCGATATAAACGGCGTCTGAAAACTCTGGATCTGTCATTATCGTTGCAGAATTTGAGTTAACTACCACAACGCTATAACCAAGTTTCTTTAGTGCTTTCAGAGCTTGCGTACCGGAATAATCAAATTCTGCAGCCTGTCCTATAGTGATTGGTCCAGATCCTATCACGAGTATCTTATTTATGTCATTTCTCTTTGGCATATGATCACCTCGAAAAAACAAGGTTCATGAAATCTTTGAAGAATTCCTTTGCATCGTGTGGTCCTGGGGATGCCTCTGGGTGATATTGTACAGAAAATGCTGGAAAATCCAATAACCTAATACCTTCCACTGTACCATCGTTCAAAGAGATATGAGTGATTTTCAGTCTATAGCCTTCTGGACTTGTACCAACCAGATTTTTAAATTTGTCTATGTTCTCGAAAATGAATCTGGGATCTTGTTCTTTGTTGGTTATCCCCTTTATGCCAATGCTTTCAGGTTCAACGGCAAAACCATGGTTATGGGTAGTTATCAGGATCTTCTCTCTTTCAAGATCTTTCACTGGATGATTGATGCCCCTATGACCGAATTTCATCTTATAGGTCCTTGCACCGATTGCGAGTGACATAAGTTGATGACCAAGACATATTCCAGCCACAGGCATTTTGTACCTGAGGATATCTTTCACCAGAGAAATCGTTCTCTCAAGAACCACCGGATTTCCAGGCCCGTTTGAAATAATCACACCATGGACTTTGAAATTTCTCAACTTTTCAAAATCGATAGTGTACGGTACAACAATCACAGATGCCTTTAGTTTTTCAAGCTCTCTTATTATTCCCCTTTTGCAACCACAATCTATCAGCGCTAAACGCCAATTAGAATCACTCTGTGATTCTATAACTTTATCGGTTGAAACTTCTTTGACAAGATCCAAGCTGTCCAGCTCCTGCTGTTTTTTCAACTTTGCAAGCAGCGACTCTACGTTCAAATCCTGTGTAGATATAGCGCCCTTTATGACACCTTTTTCTCTTATTCTTTTTATGAGCATCCTTGTATCGATACCTTCAACAGCTACTACGCCGTGTTCTTTGAGATAATCAGCAAGAGACTTTCTTGCTCTATAATTTGATGGCTCTTTCACGCTTGAATAGACAATGAAACCTGCTACCTTGATTGTGTCCGACTCGACATCTTCATAGTTGATACCATAAATTCCGATCTCTGGATAGGACATTACAACGATTTGCCCTTTGTAAGAAGGATCTGTCAGTATCTCTTGATATCCTGTCATTCCCGTATTGAAAACGAGTTCTCCGAAGGCCTCTCCGTCACTCGCGAAACTCTCGCCGTAGAAGTGACTACCATCCTCAAGAACGAGCAGTGCCTTTTTCATTTCTGAACTCCTCCAGGACCTTTCTGATAATTTGAATAGCCAGACCAATTTGTTTTCGTGTTATTATCAGTGGAGGCAACAATCTAACCGTGTTGTTGCCAGCTACGGCTACCAGTAGTCCATTCTCAACACACTTGTTTGCAAAATCCTTTGCTGGAATCTTGTGCAACTCAATCCCAATCATCAATCCAATGCCACGTACATCACTTATCTCTTGCGGATAATTCTTTCTCAATTTGTCAAGTTCTTTTTTCAAGAAAATTCCCAGTTTGTTCACGTTCTCAAGGAATCCTTCTTTCAGAAGCTCTTTCATCACAGTTATTCCAGCACTACATGCCAGTGGGTTACCACCGAAGGTCGAACCGTGATCTGATGGTTCAAAGACATTTGCCCTTTCATTCGCAATGACAGCACCGATTGGTACGCCTCCACCGAGCCCTTTTGCCACCGTGAGAATATCTGGCTCCACACCGTAGTGTTGGTAGGCAAAAAGTTTTCCTGTTCTACCCATACCGCATTGAACTTCATCAAAGATCAAAAGCACATTGTATTCGTTACAGATCTTTCTCAGTTCTTTGAGAAACTCATTTTTGGCAGGAACAACACCACTCTCACCTTGTATAGGTTCAACTATTACGGCGCAGACTTTTTCAGAGATTTTTGATTTTAGAGAATCGATGTTGTTGAATTCGAAGTAATCAAAACCATCTACAAGTGGGGTAAATTTTTCCTGATATTTTGGTTGAACCGTTGCACTCAATGAACCATAGGTCCTGCCATGAAAAGAATTGGTGGCAGACAATATCACATACTTTTCACAAGACATCGTTTTCCCATATTTTCTTGCCAACTTTATTGCCGTCTCATTCGCCTCTGTGCCACTGTTTGCAAAGAAGACCTTACCACCTATTGAACTCTCCGAGAGAATCTTTGCAAGCTCCATCTGTGGCTCTGTCCAGTAGAGATTTGAACAGTGTATCAATCTTGATACTTGCTTCTTGAGCGAAGAGACTAACTTTGGATGAGAATGTCCAAGGATGTTCACAGCAATACCAGCGGCAAAATCGAGATAGACCTTACCTTCTTTGTCCCAGACCAGTGCGCCTTTCCCACGATCAAGCACTATCGAAAATCTATTGTATGTGTTCATCAAACAACTGTTTTGCATTCTTCTCACCACCTATGAATTTTTGATCATTGTTCCAATGCCTTCGAGTGTGAAAACCTCTACCAAAAGTGAAAGAGAAAGATTACCATTTATTATATGGACGCTTTTGACGCCCCCTTTCAAGGCTGAGATTGCGCTTTGTACCTTTGGTATCATGCCACCTTCTACAACTTTTCTATCTATCAAGTTCTGGGCATCTTGGACTGTTAGGTAACTGATTAGTTTTCCATTTTCCACAACACCATCCACATCAGTCAAGAGGATGAGCTTTTCTGCACACAGATTTCTGGCAATCTCGGCGGCCACGATGTCAGCATTTATGTTGTAAGATCTGCCGTCTTCACCAAAGCCGATGGGAGCTATGACTGGAACATAATTTTTCTCAAGAAGATCCTTTATGAAATCGGTATTGATCTTCTCAATCCTTCCAACATAGCCTATATCACCATTGCTCAGATCTTTTTGTGCAAACAGTAAATTCGCATCCTTTCCAGATATACCAACAGCCATTACTCCCTGCATATTTATGCTCATTACTATATCTTTGTTTACCTTCCCAAGAACCATTTCAACTATGTGCATGGTCTTTTCGTCTGTGACTCTATAGCCATTACTGAAAACAGCTTTCATTCCAAGCTGGTTCATCATCTGAGTTATCTCAGGACCCCCGCCGTGTACTACAATAACTTTGATGCCCATATACTTTAAAACAGCCACACTCTGGGCAAAGGTTCTTCGTGATTCCTCATTTCCAGCCACATTGCCTCCTATTTTTATGACAAAAGTCTTGTTGTGAAATTCCTTCAAATAAGGTAAGATTTCAAAAAGAATTTGCATTTCTTCCTTTTTCATGTTCGATACCTCCCATTGATCTGAACATATTTTTCAGTTAAATCACAACCCCAGGCAACAGCCCGAGAGTTTCCGCAATTCAAATCGATCGTTAAAAAGACTCTCGTGGAACTCAAAATTTGCTTTGCCATTTCTTCGTCGAAATAAATGCCTTGACCCTTCTCAAAGACTCCGACCTTCCGGTAGCCATCAGACAGACAAAGAGTCAGTTGTTCAACATCGAAATTTGCACCTGAATAGCCCGCTGCCGCGATAATTCTTCCCCAATTGGCATCTTCACCATAGATTGCAGTTTTTACAAGATTTGACGAGACTATGCTCCTTGCAATCTTTCTTGCTGTTTTTTCATCAGCAGCATTTACCACTTCAACCTGGATAAGTTTTGTCGCACCCTCACCATCTTCCACTATCTTCTTAGCAAGTTCAACGTTGACTTCATCGAAAGCTGAACGGAAATCTTCGTAATCCCTTGTGCCCTCAACGATTTCTTTGTTTTCAGCCAGTCCATTGGCGAGCACTATCACGGTATCATTTGTACTGGTGTCACCATCAACGTCGATCATGTTGTAACTCTTTTCAACGGCGTTTTCAAGGAGCCTTTTCAAAGCATTATATGAGACCTTCGCATCTGTGAAAAGAAATGAAAGCATTGTGGCAAGATTCGGATGGATCATTCCTGAGCCTTTGGCAATTCCGAGGATTCTGACATTCTTTCCTGACAATTCTAATTCTCTATAACTGATTTTGATGGCTGTGTCTGTAGTCATTATCGCCTCTGCGAACTGTATTGGATCATCTGTTAATAGATTAACTGCTCTTTCTATACCGCTTTCTATTTTCTCGATGGGTAGCTGTACACCGATCACGCCCGTTGATGACACAAGGACAGTTTTGTCTTCAAGCCCAAGTTTCTCAGCTACCTTTTTTGCCATCCTCACTGTGTTTTTCATGCCTTCTTCGCCTGTACAAGCGTTGGCATTGCCACTGTTGACAACTATTGCTCTTATGAATCGGGGCTTTTCTTGGAGCAATTTCATGTCGTATATCACTGGTGCTGCTTTGACTAAGTTTCTCGTAAACATACCATGAGCCAAGCATTCCTTTTCTGAGTAGACTATCCCAAGATCTTTTTTGCATTTCTTGATTCCACAATTGATTCCCACAAACTTAAAACCTCTTGGTACGTTTAAAACCATTCTCTACCTCCTTTCATGGATAAACGGGATTGATCTCAAGCGCAGTATCTTCTGGCAAAGAGAAGAGAATATTCATGTTCTGTACTGCTTGACCAGAGGCTCCCTTTACAAGATTGTCTAGAACACCGATCAAGATCAGAGTGTTAGTTCGATCATCTTTGACAAAAGAAATGAACACATGATTGGTTCCGTAACTCCATTTAGTAGAAGGATAAACACCAGGCTTGAGTATGTGGATGAATCTTTCGTTTTTGTAGAATTCGCAGTACAATTTTTTTGCATCTTCTGCTGTTAGATTTGTCTTCAAATAGATTGTGGTCAATATACCTCTTATCATCGGGACCAAGTGTGGTACAAAAATGATTCTAATTTCCTCGCCAGAGAGTTTTTTCACCTGTTCTTCTATCTCCGGTACGTGCCTGTGGACGATCGGGTTGTATGCCCTGAGATTTTCATCAACTTCACAAAAGGAATATTCCACTTCTTGCTTTCTGCCAGCTCCAGAAACACCAGACTTGGCATCCACAACAATTTCTTTCCCGCACAAGAGATTTTGTCTTAAAATTGGAGCCAATGAAAGCAAAACACATGTTGGGTAGCAACCAGGATTTCCAACAAGATCTACTTGCCTGATCTGATCTCTGTACAGTTCGGCCAACCCGTAGGCTCGTTTCTTTTCATCATAATCTATGAGTTTCTTTGAATACCACTTTTCATAAACAGAGGGATCATCAAATCTCAAATCAGCACCGAGGTCAATGATTTTGATACCCTCAAGTTCTTTAATAAGCTCATAACTCGCCCCAGATGGTAGTGCTGTGAAGAGTACATCACAGTTGCTCTTGATCTTTTCAAGATCGATCTCTTCAAGCATGAATTTCCCGGTTATGAATGGAAAATGCTGATTCATTGGATCTCCAGCAGAACTCTTGGACGCAAGATAGGTTATATTGACGTGTGGGTGGTTCTTTAAGATTCTGACAAGTTCCAAACCTGTGTAACCGGTTGCTCCAATTATTCCAACTCTTATCTTTTTCATTTCTCATCACCACCATACTCAGCCGCTATTTTCTTGTAAGCATCCCTGAACGCTACACCCTCTTTCACAAGTTCGTAGACTTTATGAGTTGCCATAACTTCTTCTGTCAAACTCTTGGAACAATTTTCCTTGTCAACCTGAAGTCTTTCAAGAATTCTTTTCATTACAGAGAGAAGATCTTTCAAGATTTGAAAACTCTCCATAACTATCTCTTTTAACAGCTGAAAGTCCCTGTGATATCCTGTTATCAGATTGGTGCAGATCATAGCGCACTCAACGGTCTTAGAGACGATCCTATTGTGATACGCTCTGACAAGTTCTAAAGGATCAGGATTGAGTTTCTGTGGCATAATTGAACTTCCTGTGCACAGCTCTTTTGGTATCTTCAAGTACCCAATTTCTGGTAGAGAAAAGAAGATTATATCACTCGAAAATCTGTTCAAGTCATAACTTATCTGTGAAAGAGAGTGCAATATGAGATATTCGAATTTCCCTCTACTCAGTTGTGTATAGATAGGATTTTGCTGAATTTTCTTGAACCCAAGCTCTTTTGCGATGAATTTTCTATCTATAGGGATAGGTATTCCATATCCTGCACCTGTACCCAAAGGAGATTGATCAATCAACTCATAAACAATCTTCAGAATTTTCAAATCATCTCTGAGTGCATCACGCAATGCCGCAAACCAAGTCTGAAAATTCGTGGGCATAGCTTTTCTTGTATGAGTAAAACCGGCAAAAGTGATCTTTCCATACTTCTTAGAAAAATCAATCGTCGCTTTGATTAGCTCTTCAAGAAGTTTTTGAATTTCTCTGAGTTGATTTTTGTAATAAAGCCTCAACGCCGTTAGAATTTGATCATTCCTTGATCTTGCAGTATGGATTTTTTTACCCGTTTCACCAAGTTTTTGTACTAAGAAATTTTCTATTGCCGTATGGCAATCCTCATCTTCTTGTTTTATCTGAAATTTCCCTTGTTCAACCAAAAGGCGCAGTTCTTCAAGTGCATCTTTTATTTGTTCAAGTTCTTTTTGTGTAATATACCCCATTTTTGAAAGCATTTTTGCGTGAGCTATTGATGCAATTATGTCGTACTTGATCAATTCCATGTCTGTTATATAATCTTTACCAACCGTGAACCTTTCTATGAACTGGTCAAGCTCATAGCCCCTGTGCCACAGTTTCTCAGGCATTTGCTATCCCCCTTCTCCACGCAAAGGGATCTCTCTGTTTGAGCACAAGATTGTGGGCTTTCAGTCTGATCGAGTGAATGTTTATAAAACCTTTTGAGTCTGTTGAGTCAAATCCACCTTGTACATCCATGCTCGAAAGATTCTGATCATACAAAGATGTCGGGGAATACCTGCTCACGGGCATCACATTACCTTTGTAGATGGAAATTGTCACCGCGCCATCAACAGCTTCTTGAGATTTCTTGAAGGCTGCAAGTAGAAAATCCATCTCGGGAGAAAACCAAAAACCATTGTAGATGAGTTCGGAAAACTTGGGAATCAACATATCTCTCAGGTGCATGACCTCTTTGTCCATCGCTATACCCTCAAGATCTCTATGTGCTACCCACAAGATTGTTGCGCCAGGTGTCTCGTAGATTCCGCGTGACTTTATACCAATGAATCTGTTCTCTACCATATCTACCCTTCCCACACCATTTTGCGCACCAACTTTGTTCAGATACTCAAACAACTCAAGCGCGTCCTCCTTTTGTGTACCATCGCTGAGATTTATAACTTTTGTTGGCAAGCCATTTTTGAAATGAATCTCTAAAAGTGTTTCCTCATCTGGGGCATCTTTCGGTGAAACCGTTCTGTTGTAGACAGATTCATCTGCTCTCTTTGAAGGATCTTCAAGCATCCCAGCTTCATGAGATATGTGCATTAGGTTCTCGTCTTCACTGTAAGGTTTCTGTAGACTGGCTTTGATTGGTATGCCCTTTTGTCTTGCGTAATTTATGAGATCCGTTCTTCCTTTGAACTGTGCAAGGAATTCCGGATCTTTCCACGGCGAGATAACTTTCAAATGAGGAGCCAAAGCAGCGTAGGTGAGCTCGAACCTTACTTGGTCGTTGCCCTTTCCCGTCGCACCGTGGGCAACGTACTGGGCATTCTCTGAAACAGCTATTTCAACCTGTCTCTTGGCTATCAAGGGCCTTGCAAGAGAAGTACCTAACAAATATCTCCCCTCATAGATAGCATCACCCATTAGTGCTGTGAAGATGAAGTCTGTCACAAACTCCCTTCTGAGATCCTCGATATAGACTTTGCTTGCACCTGTCAGCAGTGCTTTGTGTTTTATCTGATCAAAATCATCTTGTTGTCCCACATCTGCTACATAGGCAATTACTTCAAAACCTTTTTCAGAGAGCCATTTGAGTATCACCGAGGTATCTAAACCACCACTGTAAGCAAGTACCACCTTTTCCTTGACCATATTGTTCCCCCTTTCTATAAAAAAAGGCCATATCATTTCTGATATGGCCGTGTGGGTGCTATAAAGACCAAAGGCGGACTAAGTGCCGCTTAGCACCCACCGGCACCTGGTCCGCCTGACTATGCTCAAAAGTATCTGCTCATTTAACTTTTTTGTCCACCAATCAGCCAAAATCATCAAAACAACCCCCATACTTTTGAAAGTATGATACCAATAAAAAAGTCAATTGTCAATGAGAAATATCTTGATTGGCTAAAGATCATGAAATCTGTCTTCTGATTTTTCCCGCAGTTTTTCCATCTGCAACTTTTTGCCAGCCAATCATCATAAGAAGGAGTCAATACCCCTCTGTGGACTATCGCTGAAGTGTTGACTTCAACTCTCCACTATCTCATACCTTTCAACGGGATAATCTATCTTCGAAAGTTCATCCGCGACCTTCTGCACCTGGTCTGTTTCAACAAAGACTGTCTTTGTTTCGACATTAACCTGATAAGAATTTACACCGAGTTCTTCAAGTTTCTTTGAAATTCTCATCTTACAGTGGTTACATGAAATGTCTGGTATATAGAGCAAATACTTCATGAGAATTCCTCCTTTTGCTTGATTCTCATTGAATTCACCGTGACTGTGATAGAACTAACTATCATAGCAACCTCTGCAATCAACGGATGCAATAAACCAATCATTGCTGCCGGTATTGCCACAACGTTATAGAAGAACGCCCAAAAGAGATTTTGCTTTATGGTTCTAAGTGTAAGTTTTGAGATCTCTATTACATCGACAATCTTGGAGACACCACCCTTTGAAATGATTATATCTGCACTGTCTATTGCAAGATCTGTACCGGAACCTATCGCTATGCCGACATTGGCCCCCTTCAGAGCCGCGGCATCGTTTATGCCATCACCGACCATGGCTACTTTCATACCCTTAGATTGATAATATCTCACGATACTGAGTTTCTCCTCAGGTTTAACGTTTGAGTGGATCTTCTCTATACCAACGGCCTTTGCAACAGCAGAAGCTGTTTTTTCATTGTCTCCTGTCACGATCACGGTCTCAATTCTCATTTTCTTAAGTCTTTCAATCGCTTGAAGTGAGTCTTCTCTCAAGAGATCTTCTATAACCATGAAGCCCACAACATCGCCATCTTTTCTCACCTCTACAACAGTTTTTGCATCCTTCAATAAATCATCGTAATCTGTAAAATTTTTCGGCTTTCCCACAAAATACTCAGAACCGCCGTAGATCGCCTTCACACCACTTCCCGCGATCTCTTCAATTTGTTCTACTGAGAATGGATCATCAACCAGTTGAGAAATCGCCTTTGCCAATGGATGACTCGAACTTTTCTCAATTCCTGCAATTACCCTCAGTGTCTGTTGATCAAGGTTGTGTTTCACAACGACGGGTTTTCCAACAGTCAAAGTGCCCGTCTTATCCAAAAGAACGACTCTAACATCTTTTGCCGTTTGAATTGCCTCCGCGTTTCTAATCAATAAGCCTTTCTTTGCTGCGAGGGTAGTCCCCTTCATCAGAGCCATAGGCGTTGCAAGGCCAAGTGCGCATGGGCAAGCTATAACAATCGTTGCGACGAATACAAAAATTGCAAAACTCAGATTGTTCAGTCCCATCGTCCATGGAATTTTTTCAATAAAGGTGAATTTATCATAATTCAAGTACCAAAACGCCGATGAAACAAAAGCCAAGAGAAATATAGCAGGTACAAACCACTTTGTAATGGTGTCAGCGAGTGCCTGAATAGGAATCTTGGAACCTTGGGCTTGCTTAATCAATTCTATCATCTTCGACAAGAAACTGTCCTTTCCAACACCTGTTGCCTTTATCTTAAGTAAGCCTGTGAGATTCAATGAACCACTTGTGACTTGATCACCTTCTTTCTTCTGCACAGGTGTAGGTTCACCAGTTATCGTAGATTCATCGACAAAAGAATAGCCAGTCAAAACAATTCCATCTACGGGGATCCTATCCGAGGGTCTGACAAGAACTGTGAAGTCTTCTTTTATTGCTTCAATTGGCATTGAGATTTCACCATCTTGCGTCAGAACTGTGGCTTCCTTTGCTTGTATCTTCAGTAGTTCTTTGATTTCTTTGGCTGCTCTATCTCTCAAATGCGATTCTATGAATCTCCCTGTTAGATGAAAGGTAATTATCATTGCACCGATTGTGGAAAAAGACATAAAAGTTGTGTTCAACAAAGACAAAAATCCTGTCAACCAAGAGACAAAAGCACCAAGAAAGATCAGTGTGTCCATATTGGTATGCCAGTGAAGGAGTGCAATCACTGCTCCCTTTATAGTTTTTCTTCCACAGTAGAAGACAACTACACCTGCTAACAGTACTTCTATCAACGAAGAATGAGCTCGATGCATTTTAAACATTTGATAGAGCATTGATATCATCAACGGAGTTGAGATCAAGAGTGAAACTGAAAGATCGTTTCTTGCTTGAATATATCTTTTTTTCTCCAAATCTTCTGATCTTTCCAAGGAAACATCATAACCGACTGATTGAACAGCTTTTTTGATCTCATCAAAGGATATTTCCCTCTGCGCAACGATAAAGCCAGTCGAGGTTGCAAGGTTAACCGCGGCAAACCTTACACCATCGATCTTTTTCAAAGATTTTTCTACAGTTCTTGCACAGTTAACACAGGTCATGCCTGTCACAACAAAATCCTTTTTGAACTCTTTCATCTTATACTCCTTTAATGAAAAAACCTTTCTTTCGGAGCTCTTCAATTATCAGTCTCAAATCCCTTCCCTGTTTCTTGCAACCCTCTCTCAAAGTTGTCTTCCGACCAATAGTGTTTCTTATCAATGGGTTTTTTACACCTATGAATCCCATTTGGGCGAGAATTTCTATCATCTCTGGATACTGATTTGTCAGTTCGAATATGGTTTTGTCAAGATCTATC
>JBKBIU010000203.1:0-3043 GCA_046294065.1 Pseudothermotoga sp. | reverse complement strand
TCTTTGATAGAAGTTGATGAACCTTTGTTTTTCAAAGTTCAGAAAAGCCAGTCATTAAACAGGAGAGTTAACAGTGATTTCGATGAAAAAAAGAAACTGAGAAACCAGATCAAAGTTCTTAGGACAAAATTGCAGGAGCTGAAAAATCTGGAAAAATCAATCACTTACCAACTGGATGAGATTGAAAAACAACTCTTTACAACGAACGATTATGATAAAATCATCAGACTGAACAAACAGAAGGATAGTCTGGAACAAAGGTTATTAGAGATACTTGAAGAAATCGAAGATTTGAATGGAAAGCTTGTACAATTAGAACAGAAACAATCTTGACAAATCATATAAATGAATTCGCATTTTTCAGAAAGAGCTCAAGGATAACTGGATCAAAATGCCCTTGGTCCTGTGTCATTGTTTTCAATGCTTGCTGAAAATCAAGTGCGGCACGATATGATCTATCTGAAATCAAAGCTTCAAAAACGTCAGCTATAGCCACTATTCTTGCTGCTAAAGGTATTTGTTCACCAGTCAGCCCACAAGGGTAACCATTGCCATCGTATCTTTCATGATGATATTTTGAAACTTGAAATAACGTGATTCCAAGACTATTCTTCGGGTTTGAACGAATCATCTTTTCGAATAAACTTGCACCAAGAACTGTGTGCTGCTTTATCACCTCAAACTCTTCTTGTGTCAATCTTGATGGTTTGTGCAAGATGCTGTCTGGAATGAACATCTTGCCCAGGTCATGAAAAAAAGAAGCAAAAACTGTGTTTTGATAGGTTTCACGATCTATGAAACCTTGTTCGTGACAAAGTCTTGCAATGAAAGCTGTGAATGTCTTAACCCTTTTTATATGATCAAATAAGGATTTGTCTTTTACTCTAATCATATCTATCAAGAATTCCACAAACGCAATGTTGGAAATTCCAGATAGTCTAGGGTACTTGCTCAAGAAAATAGAATTTAGATCAAAATCCTTTAAAACCTCATCAACCCCAAGTAAAATCAGATCCTTTTCGGGTAGATTTGCTTTGAAAGCCACGATCTTTGGATAAACGGGAGAAGTTTTATCTCGAACGATCTGTATAAAATCGCAAAGTTCTTTACAGGAAAAACCTTCACAATCTATCAAAATGGATTCATAAAATACACCATTACGAAGCAACAGCCTCATTGCTGAGTCTTTATCAGCTACTATATCCAAACCCTGATACCTTTCAGGATTTGAAAAGTCCCAATGACAGTACTTGTCAGGATGAATTGTTAAAAGCAGTACTTTAGTCATCATTTGCCAAGCCTATAAAAATATAACTCCATTTATGCCGTTGTAAACCATTCTTAAATAATATTGGACCAATTTTTAGTTACGCTCACCTTAAGAAATATTTTCTATAATTGTTATGAAATAGCGCATCTGCAAATGTATATTATATTATTATTAGTGGCATATAACATATAGTCGCGACGAAATCAAAATCTCTCGACAACAAACTGTGCTATGCATTTTCATCCTCAAAAGCTAAAGAGCATTCAAAAAATGATTCTTCATTCCAATTGACACAGGCGAGAAATGATCTTTACCACATGAAGATTAGCTGAGACATCGTGTACCCTCAAGATATCTACCTTCTTTGCTACACAATGAGCGGTGACTGCCAGTGTTCCAAACAATCTCTCTTCTGGGGGGGCACCATTTAGAAGGTTTCCTATAAAGGACTTTCTCGATGCACCTATCAAGATGGGAACCTTGAAGGTATTGAATTCTTCGATTCTCTGTAGGATTTCAAGATTGTCTTGAACTCTTTTTCCGAAACCAATACCTGGGTCAATAATTGTTTTATCCTTCAGATTCAATTTTTCCATTAACTGGAGTCTCTCTTGAAAAAATTGGAACAACTCTTTCATGACGTCTTCGTAGTATGGGTTTTGCTGCATTGTCTTTGGCTCACCTTTCATATGCATTAGTACAACAGCAGGCTTGTACTGTGACACAACTTGTACCATTCTTTCATCAAATCTGAGTGCGCTTATGTCATTCACTATATCTGCGCCAACCTTCAATGCTTCTTCTGCCACGTTGGCTTTGTAAGTGTCTATCGAGATTATCACGTCGAAATTCTTCTTTATCCTTTCTATCACAGGGATTGCTCTTTCGAGTTCTTCTTCTTCGGTCACTCTTTCCGAGCCAGGACGTGTCGATTCGGCACCTACATCGATGATATCAGCACCTTCTTTCACCATTTTGCTAACAAAGTCTATGACCTTATCTCTATCAACCCTACTTTTTTCATAGAAAGAATCTGGTGTTACGTTCACAATGCCCATAATGAGTGTCCTGTGGAAAAAAAGTTTCTTGCCCGATGGTAGTTCTATTTCTTTGATCTTTTCTTTGAACAAACACTCTTGGATCTGTCTTGCGATATCACTGAGTCCCCAGTAGTTCATCTTGAGAAGTTTCTCCACTAACTTTTGATGGTGTGCTAATGTGCCCATGGTTAATACATCTGTTTTTTCTACCTTGTGCGTGATTGCATGCTTGTGGACGGCAGCATCTGCACCTGCAGCCAACATCTCTTGTTTGATAACATTTGCTGTGACGACTGGAATATCGTACATCAAAAGACTTATGAACGATCCCTTTCTGCTGAAAATTGGAATCGAAGCTGGGTCAACCCCCACTTTTCGTAAGAAGGGCAAAGGATTATCTACCTTGGAAAGGATAATCATTTTTTCACCTCTTTCAACATTTGTTCTATCTGTGAAATTGATTGATTTATTATTCTTGCCGTCGCACCCCAAACAACAAGATCGCCTAACGGGTAACGACAGGTGATATTACCATTTGGCATGACTACTTGAACACATTCAGTGGTCTTGAATTTTTCCAATGACACAAAATATATTTCTTCCACTTCAGCTTTGTTCAACCAAAACTCTCTACAAGAGACAAATACTAAGAAAGGTATTATCCTGACTGTAG
This sequence comes from Pseudothermotoga sp., assembly GCA_046294065.1. Classification (GTDB taxonomy): domain Bacteria; phylum Thermotogota; class Thermotogae; order Thermotogales; family DSM-5069; genus Pseudothermotoga_B. The sequence continues at coordinate 60 of JBKBIU010000203.1, read as the reverse complement.
TTGTTATAGTCACTGTGGATAATAACTGTCCTAAAACTTTTAGACAGTTTTCCTTTACTC
>JBKBIU010000202.1:0-3044 GCA_046294065.1 Pseudothermotoga sp. | reverse complement strand
CTCCGCTCAAAACAACTACGTCAGAAGCATTCAACACTTGATTGATCGCTTCAACAATGTCATCTAAATTGTCATCCACTGCGATGATTTTTTTAACCTTGACGCCGATCTCAGTCAGCCTTTCAGACAAGAACTTGGCGTTTGTATTTACTATGATCCCTTCCACTATTTCACTACCGACAGTTATAATACTGGCAACTTTCATCTCATGTCCTCCAAATAAGGATTATACAAAAAGAGCAGCCTTATTAGACTGCTCAGTGAATTATGAATTATTTTGAGGCGTGTTTTTTAAAGAGTGAAAAGATCCATGGCCCGATTAAGGTAAAAACTATCAACAAAAACAGAATTAGAGAAATAGGCCTTGTTAGGAAAGGAAGGAAGTTTCCTTTTGTCTTTATCAATCCGACTCGTAGATTGTCTTCAATCATTCGACCAAGAATCAAGCCTAAGATCATTGGAGCCAGAGGGATATCAAGCTTCTCGAAAGCATAGCCTATCAAACCAAAAACAAGCATCACATAAATATCGAAAAAGCTATTTCTCATTGCGTATGAACCAATTATTGAAAAGAATACTACAGATGTCAAAACGATACCTGCTTTGAGTTTCAGAAATATTGAAAATGCCTTGATTCCAATCCATCCTATAGGGATCAGGAGTATCTGAACTAAAATGGCAACTCCAAATAACTGCTGAATCAAACCTTTGGATTCGGTAAAAATGAGTGGGCCAGGTCTGAGTCCATACATCAACATTGCGCCTAGTACTATTGCAGTTATTGAATCTCCAGGGACACCAAAAACGAGTGCAGGTATCCAGGTTCCTCCAAGTGCCGCATTGTTTGCACTGGTCGGAGCAATTACTCCACGCAGACTACCTTTTCCTATACTGGGATCACTCGAGGTATTCTTCTCAACACCATAAGAAACCCAAGCAGCGATATCGGCGCCGGCACCAGGTAAGGCACCAATAAATGTTCCAATAAGAGCTCCTCTAATTATTGTAAACTTGTGTTTCCACATGGCAATTAGACTCTCTCTCACATTCAATTTTGATTTCTCGCTAATGGCAGGAACCTCCATAACCTTCCTGCCAAGCTGAACTCTTTTCAAGACTTCTGAAAGGCCAAATAGACCAATCATTGCAGGTATGAAACTGACACCATCCATGAGTTCTGTACTTCTGAATGTGAATCTTGGATAACCCGTTGTTACATCGATCCCGATGGTTGAAATGAGTAGTCCAAGCGAGGCAGAAATGAGTCCTTTAATTGTGTTGCCTTTACTCAAGACTGCAGCCATACTCAAACCAAATACCCCAAGCCAGAAGTATTCAAAATTTGTGAATTTCAAAGCAAACTTTGCCAATGGAGGTGCTGTCAAGATCAGAAGGAGAACTCCTATCAAGCCCCCAAGGGCAGAACAAAAAAGATCAAGGGTTAGTGCCAATGAACCCTTACCTTTCTTGGAAAGCTCAAAACCATCAAGTGTGGCAGCTCCAGATGCGGGTGTGCCAGGAATCCTCAAAAAGGTAGCAGGTATATCTCCAGCAAAGATCGCGGTAAAGGAGACCCCAAGAACCATGGCTAGACCAGCTATTGGCGGCATGTAGTAAGTCACTGGTATGATTAGGGCAACTGCCATGGTGGCAGTAAGTCCAGGAATAGCACCAACAAAAATTCCAAAGAACATTGCTATGATCAATGGAAAGAATACACTGGGGTCAAGCAATCTAGCTATCAAATCCACGCCAATTCACCTCACAAGGAAGGAAAACAGAGTTCCTTCTGCAAGAGGTACCTTGAACAAAACTTGAAAGATCAAGTACACCAAAGACGCAAGTAATGAAGAATATATGAAAGATTGGTACCACTTGATGCCTAACAGCGTCATCAAAGCCGCCCCAAGAAGGATGATTCCAAGGACCGTGCCGAAGAAATTAATGACGGGTACAAAAAATGTCACACTCAAAACCACAGACAGGACATTCACCATGTGAATCTTCTCTGATTCCTTTTTTTGTTCTAAAGGTTCTTTCGGCTTTTTGAAGAATTTCATGAACCCTATGAGAATACAGTATGCTGCAAAACAAATCAAGATTACGGCTAAAATTGTAGGGAAAAATTTTGGACCAGGGAGTCTTTCTCCTCTGACAACAAAATCTGGAAAAGATGAACTCAAGAAAAGAACTACTATAGACAGAATTAATAAAACCAGTCCCAAGATAAGATCTTTCATCTTCTTCACCTCAAAGAAATGGTAGCCTTGCGGCTACCATTTCACTTGGCATATCCTCCAAGTTGTAGAACGTGTTTCCAATCTTGATCTTGCTGTTTAACGAATTCATAGAACTGTGCACCGTTTCGTATCTTAATTCCAAACCCATTTGTATTCATGAAGTTTTTGAATGAGTCAGAGTTTGCAATTTCGAGTATAGCCTTTTCAAGAATTGCCTTTATTTCGGGCGGTGTTTTCTTTGGAACCGCTATGCCTCTCCAAGTACCCGCAGACCAGTTTATACCTTGTTCCTTCAAGGTTGGAACATCTGGGAACCTTGGATCTCGCTCATCAGCCATGATTGCAAGGGCGCGTACCTGGCCACTCTGCAACTGTGATATGGCTTCCGCAAGAGAGCATGTTACTACGTCGACATGTCCACCCAACAGCTCAACCAACCCCTGTGCAGCACCCGTGGTTGGTATCCATGTTACAGCATCTACAGGAATGCCTGCTGCATCGAGCATACCGATTCTTGCAAGGTCCCATATTCCCCCGGCTGCAGTTCCCGAGAAAAGATACTTTCCCGGGTTTGCCTTTATGCTGTCGAGAAGATCCTTAAGGCTCTTCCATGGTGAATCAGCTCTGACGATGACTCCTGCAGCATCCTCATTTAACTGGGCAATATATTCGAATGCGTCAAAGGTTAAGTCAGTCAGACCCATCCAGTGCATTGTAGCAATTTCCAGTGTTACAAGGGTGAGTGTGTAACCATCTGGAGCCGCATAAGCGCCTGCACTATGGCCAGTGGCTCCTCCTCCACCC
>JBKBIU010000201.1:0-3052 GCA_046294065.1 Pseudothermotoga sp. | reverse complement strand
GATTGAGCCAGAGTTAATTCAGATAAAAGCGGAAAATTCTGTACTATTACAGTTTTCTTCTCTGGAAAATGATTGGCTATATTTGGTGTAACAGCCACGATACCATTCAAAGATTTTGCAGCAATTTTTTCTAACATTTGGGCCATCTTGGCTACAAAGGAACGCAGCGAACGTGGAATCCAAGGTTTACTAAGAATTTGCCTGGGTAAGTCTTCATGGACATCATAAATTACCTTTTTACCAGCCAAACGTAATGCAATGCCTACAGGTATCAATTCGGGATCATGGAAATGATATATCTGTGCCCTTTGACGAATTGCTGTAAAGAAGGCACACCAAGTCAGTATGAGAAATCGGCTCAATCGATTCTTTGATCTTGGTAGTGGAATGATTCTGACTCCATTCACAATCTCTTCTTTCTCATGTTGAGCAATTAAAGTAACATTGTAACCAGCTTGTGCGAGTGTCTTTGCTTCTTTATGAAATATACGAATGTCAAATGCTGGGTGAACGGTCGTAAAATGAACGATTTTTTCTTCCATGTCAGCATTCACGGCTTATCTAAAGTTGTGCCAACGTTTTCTTATACCGAGTTTTTGCACCAATAGATCCTTTGTCTTGTACAAAAGTTCAGACGAAGGAAACTCACTGTGATCACGCGGCGGCAGAGCCAATATTGCTTCCCATTCAGAAAGTGTCAAACCAAGTTTCTGAGCAATAATAGCTTTGTCCTGTTTTAGTAACTCACTGTCTGGATATGGTGTTTTTTTCAGTTCTTCAAGAGCCTCTTCTCTTTTCATTTGTCCCGAAAGTATGAGACTTGAAAAGTGTGCTCTACGCTTATCAATTCCGAATTTCGTGGGCAAATAATATCCTTGGAAAAACCTTGTAAGAACTGATTCGTAATGTTTTAAGCCATAATCTTCCCATCCGTACTTTTCTGCTAGAATCCTCTTTGCTTCTTTCCTGTTGTATGGTACAAGATTGAGAAGTCTGACTTCTTTTATTCCTCGGACAAAGGGGTAGTACAAATAGCGGCTCCAAAAGGTCAATATGGGAAAGTTTTTCAACGGCTTTGTTCCAAAAAGTTTATGAACTGCAAGAAGATGGCGCGAATCAGCAGCGTTGAACCCCCATGATTGAGGCAGGATAGACTCAGTCGCAAGATTTCCGCCGGTTAAGATGTAGTTAACTCCCTTTTCATTGGCTTTTTGGTAAAGTGCAGCCAAGAAAGCATGATCTTGAGGTACCTCACAGTTTTTGAGACTAGCTTTGTAAAAAGCTAGTTGAAGATCTTTCATTTCTTCCCAGTCAACTACAAAAATTTCCAGATCGAGTCCAAGTTTTTCCACGAGTTTGCGGATATTAGCCTCCGATTCTGGGGTATTCCAGCCAGTATCAACATGCACTGCTAATGGGCGCAATCCTAGTGAAACCACAAGATGGGCAAGATAAGAACTATCTGTTCCGCCACTGATGCCTATGATGGAGTCATAAGGTTTATTCTTGCCCGATTCTTTGATTTTTCCAACAACTTCTTCTAAAAATTTTCGGCCTTCATCTATCTTGGCACGTTCAAGGGTTGGCTTAACGTTAGTATCGAAGTATTGGCAGAAACTACAAACACCTTCATCGTTAAAATCAATCTCCTTAGCCGTTGTATCCATTACGCAACGTGTACAGACTCTGTACCTTTCATTCAAATTTATCACCTCTCAAGATATCTTGATATATCTTAATTAGTTGATTTACCACTGCTGGCTCTTTATACATATTCAAAGATGTTCTTTGGTATTATAACTATATGCACTAAGTTGGGTTTCCAAGTTCTACAGGCCTCTAAATAATTATAACAATTTTTGAACAGCTTGGTATAACTAATAAATGTTTGGTACAAAGCAGGTTTAGCCCTGCCTTCGCCCATTGACTAATAATCAAAAAAATGGATATAAGCAGTACGTTTCTTGAATCTTTCCTTTGTCTCATGACGCTCTCTTCACCTTGTTCCAAATCGATTGCCAAAGTAATCCAACCATTTTCAAGTACAGTGCCAGGTCGAGCTTTTTGGGAAAAATAACCTTCGTCCATTGATTGCCAGAGACTCGGCAGTAAAAAAAGAGTGCACCAAGAAATGAAATCGTATAAGAGACAGTCGAAGCCCAGGCTGCACCCAAAATCCCGTAACGTGGAATCCACAGAAAATTTAGAATTATGTTATTGATCGCAGAAACCATACTGGTGTAAATGTTCAACTTTGGTAAGCCACGGCCAGCGATATCGTTTCCTAACACTTGACCAACACTGATTGCTATGACCCCGATCAACAAAGCTCGTAACGCGCTTACCGCTGGTAAAAAAGTTTCAGAATAAAGCAATTGTACGATCCACCGGCTTAGAAGTGCTAGTATTACAGCTGCAACAGCCGTTGTCCATAGCACAGTGCGCGCCACGAGTGGCGTAAATTCTTTCAGTCTCTGTTCATCAGTCTCTGCTGATACACGAGGAAATAGCACTTTACCTGCCGCTTGAGAAACCATCCATAGTTTCTCTACCAGTCCAACTCCCACAGAGTAAAACCCCACCGCAGCGGGTCCAAGGAAAAAATTGATCAAAAACATATCCACACGGTAGTTGAGGAATCCAAGTATGTTTGCAAGATGAGCTTGTATTCCATAAGTAGCTGCACGCTTTAGATAAATCTTGTTAGGTTTGAGGTCAACTCCTCCGGCAGCCTTTTTCGCGAAATGAAACACCAATATACCGGACACAAACCAAGTGATCAAAGCACCTAATATGGCTCCAATCACTCCCGCTCTCAGTATCAACAGCATGAGAGCAGTTAGAGCAAGAAAAACTACTGTCTGAAGGATTTGGACATAGTTGAATTCTTTGATATGTTGAGAGCCGAGCAATACATGATCGACATAGGAGAAAAAAATCTCAATGGGAATCAATGCCAGAGCCAACAGCAGGTACACTTGTGGTATGTTGGGGAAGACTTTTTCATGAAGGAAGAAAATGACAGTCAATCCAGCAAGAATGCCAACGCTAC
>JBKBIU010000200.1:0-3053 GCA_046294065.1 Pseudothermotoga sp. | reverse complement strand
AAATCGTTCCATGTCCAGTCATCACTGGGTTCGGACAGTCCGGCTTGCTTTAAAAGCTTTTTGTTGTAGTACACAACCATAGGGGTGAAACCTTTCGGAAGACCAAAGAGTTTTCCATCGAGTGATGTGAATACTTCGAGCACGTTCGGATAGTACTCTTCAATGTTAATCCCTAAAATCCTCAAGTATGGTCTGAGGTTCAGTGGTACCCCACGTTCAGTGAATGTTGGCATGTAAGGAGCATCAAGAAGGAAAACATCTGGGGGATTACCGGCAGCAATAGACGCCAGTAAAGCCTGTGTGTAGTTATCAGGATAGATCTCCGGCACGATCTTTATGTTTGGAAACTTTGCTTGGAAAGACGCTATCTTTGCATTTGCATGTTTGATATCCTCTTCGCCGCCCCCAAAACCAGTCCACCTGAGCTCAACGACCTGTGCCATCATTAGGACTGCAACTAACAGTAGAGCAACCATGAAGAACCTGCGCATAAAAACACCTCCCGGCTTTTTGATGCATACTTGTCTACTCAATAGACAAATATGCAATCCCTACCTGTATTTTATCTAACAAAAATAATTGACTAATGTAACATTAAAGTTAAATTTCCAAAGTTTTGCATCATCTGGGCCATCTTTTTTCGATGCTTAGAAATGCAGGGAAGGGTGCATGAGGTTCTATTTGATACCAGTAAGCAACTGAAGCAATATCATCTGTCAACGGTTGAAAGGTGCCATCGGGCCACCAGCCAAGGGTTTGTATTGTAACCTTTAGGCTCTCTTTGAAGAATATTGGATCTGGTATATGCCACCTGTACATTACGTGTTTTGGAATCTGTCCTTCCTGTTTGACACAGAATGGATATCCCAGAAACGCTGTGGAGTAGGTTTTTCCAAAGCCCCAAGCTCCACCAAAGTAGTCTTCAGTGCCTGTATAACAAATGCTCGGATTTTCTTCACCGTCTATAAAGAACTTTACCTCACCCTCCCCCCACCAACCGTTTGAAAGCTGTTCCCAAGCTATGACAGTCCCAACATATTTTCCCGTACCCTTGACGTCAGCCAAGATTATATGTTCTGGATTCTCTCTGCTCGTCATGCTTCTACGCCATTGTGAATGAAAATAGGCTATGTTACCTTCGAATTTCTGCCTGACAAAGGTTATCTGATAGAAGAAATAGGGTATCTCATTCTCGCTTTGATTTTCAATTGTCACTTTTGCCCTTTTCTTGAAAGGCATGGGCCAGTATGAGTTGAAACCACCCGAGGGATTCACAGCTACCGGCAGAGAATTGACCTCAAATCTCAATCCAAAACAATTCACGAAAAAATCCCCCAGTGGTACTTCAACAGATGGTGTGAGTTCATCATCCCAATAGATCCTCAGAACACAGTTTCTATAAGCCTTCTGATCTACCGTCATCCACATAAAAGTTATTACACCAGGGCCTTCAATATCAGCCAGTAAAGTCTCCTGCTTCGCCTTTAGATTAATGCAGGGTCTAACCTTCCAACCCTTTCCAAGTCTTCGAGCAGGATTCTCAAGACTTGGAATCTCAAGAGCGCCTTTGTTCCTCTCTCCTGTTGGGTTTTCAGCCGATATGGAGTACGTTTCTAAATCGGTGATCTTATAGAATTCTTCAAACACAAATATCACCTCTCATAACCAGAAGAAAGTTTTATGCCTTGGAGCAACCACTTCTGTACGAAGAAGTAAATCAATATAAGAGGTATAGATGAAAGAGTAGCCGCCGCAAGTTGAACCGGATAGTCAATAGCATATTGACTACTGAACATGGCTATACCAACTTCTATCATCCTCATTTGCTTACTCCTAGTGACAATGAGAGGCCAAAGAAAAGACTTCCACATCCCCAAGAATGTGAAGGTCGCGACCGTAGCAAGTACAGGCTTGCACAATGGAAGAACTATTTTCCAAAATATGGTGAACTCTGATGCGCCATCTATTCTTGCGGCGTCTTCCAAGCTGTTTGGGAGGGTAAGCATATATTGCCTCATCAAAAACATACCCCATATGTTACCAAGCGATGGAATTATCAAAGCCATATATGTGTCTATCCAGCCAAGACTGCGAAGAATTATGAATCCTGGTATGAGGGTGACTACCCCTGGCAGCATCATGAAGGCTAAGAATATTTTGAAGAAAAGGTCTCTTCCAGGAAAATAAAGTCTAGAGAGCGCGTAGCCTCCCATGGACACTATCACAAGTTGTCCCAAGACGACTGTAACGGCAACAAAAACCGTGTTGAAAATGTATCTACCCCATGGCTGAGATTTCCACATCTGCAGGTAATTTTCAATTCTAAGGGTAGAAGGAAAAAGTCTTGGTGGAAAACTGTATATTTCGAACTGAGCCATGAATGAGGAAGAAACCATAACTATGTATGGTACAAGAGTCGAAACTGCCAAAACTACCAAGACAAATATGACAAAGAGCTTCAACAGAATTTTTAAAATCTTTTTTCTCTCTTTCACACCTCATCATCCTCACACAGTAAAATCAAAAGTACTGTTTCCAACTTTCTTTTCCAGAAAGTTTGAACTGAATGTAAGTCAAAACAACTAAAACCAAGAATAACATCCATGATTGAGCTGCAGCGTAGCCCATTCTAAGTTCTACCCAAGCGGACTCCCATATGTGATAAAAAACAACATCTGTGCTTCTCAGAGGGCCACCTTGAGTCAAAACATAGATGGGCGTAAATACCTGGAATGAACCTATTACACTGGTAACGAGAACAAAAACAGTCGTTGGTTTTAGGAGTGGAATAGTTACGAAACGAAATTTATGGAAGGAATTGGCACCATCTATGCTGGCAGCCTCATAGAAAGTTTGGGGTATGCTTTGAAGACCCGCTAAGAAAATTATCATCTGACTACCCAGAGACTGCCAGATACTCATCAACATTATGGCGATCAAAGCTGTGTTTGGTGAAGTCAACCACGGAATTTTTGGAATACCCAAGAATCCCAGTACATAATTGAGTATGCCAAAATCCCTATTCAGAATCCATCTCCAGACTATTGTTGTAG
>JBKBIU010000199.1:0-3057 GCA_046294065.1 Pseudothermotoga sp. | reverse complement strand
GCTATTGAAAGACTCAACATTGCAATTTCGCAAGCAAAAGAATATGGTTTTCTCGGAGAAAAGATCATGGGCAGCGATTTTAGTTTCCATATCGAAATAAGAATCGGTGCCGGTGCATTTGTGTGTGGTGAAGAAACGGCCTTAATTGCATCGATTGAAGGAAAACGTGGTCAACCAAGGGTCAAACCTCCTTATCCAGCACAGAGTGGTGTATGGGGTCGCCCGACAGTCATAAACAACGTCGAAACCTTAGCTTGCATTCCACCTATCATAACTAAGGGAGCCGATTGGTTCAGAAGTATAGGTACAGAGAAATCCCCCGGTACGAAAGTTTTCGCCCTTGCTGGAAAGATCACCAACACTGGCCTGGTGGAAGTCCCAATGGGTATAACCTTAAAAGAACTCCTCTACGAGATCGGTGGAGGATCTTCTACAGGCAAAAAAATCAAAGCAGTGCAAACAGGTGGTCCCAGTGGAGGTTGCATACCGTCCGAGTACTTCGATACGCCGGTGGATTATGAATCACTCCAGAAACTCGGTGCAATTATGGGATCTGGTGGAATGATAGTGATGGACGAAGATGATTGCATGGTGGATGTTGCCAGATTTTTCTTGGAGTTTACAGTGGATGAATCTTGCGGAAAATGTACACCTTGCAGAGAAGGAACAAAACAAATGTTGAAGATTCTCGACAAAATAACTACTGGAGAGGGAACGGAAGAAGACCTCCAAGAACTTGAAAACCTGGCAACGGTTATCAAGGACACATCTCTGTGCGGACTGGGTCAAACAGCTCCTAATCCTGTCTTGAGTACGCTGAGGTATTATCACAATGAATATGAAGCGCACGTAAAAGAGAAACGCTGTCCATCCCTTAAGTGTAAACAACTGATCAGGTACGTCATAGATGCTTCAAAATGTGTGGGATGTACAGCATGCGCCAGAGTCTGTCCTGTTAATGCTATCTCTGGTGAAGTAAGGAAAGTGCACCAGATTGATAATGAAGTCTGTATAAGGTGTGGTAGCTGTATTGAAGTGTGCAGATTCGGTGCAATCAGCAAAGTATCACCGTGAGAAGGGGGAGTTGGTTGTGGTCGATCGCGAGAAGGTGAGTGCACTTGTTGAAAAAGCAAAATCAGAGTCCCTTGAAGAGAAAGATATATTGATCAATACACTTCATAAAGTTCAAGATTATTTTGGAAATTATGTGCCCGTAGAGGCTGCCGAAATAGTTGCTGAAGAACTTGGGGTGCCAAAATCAAAGGTTTACGAGGTCCTGACTTTCTACACAATGTTCTCGATTAAACCAAGAGGCAAATATGTGATACGCGTTTGTGTGAATCTGCCTTGCCATGTAACGGGCGGTAGAGAGATAGTTCAGATTTTACAAGAAAGCCTCGGTGTGAACTTTGGCGAAACTACTAAAGACGGTCTCTTCACACTTGAGACGACGAGCTGTCTTGGTTTGTGTGGTGTATCTCCTGTAATAATGATAAATGATCAATACTATGGTGATCTCACGCCGAGAAAGGTAAAAGAACTGATCGAGAACCTCCGCAAAGGAGGCGATGAAAGATGAAACCCATGCTGGTTATTGTATCAGTCGATTCTAACAGTGTTTTGCTAGGCGCAAAGCATTTTGTAAATTATCTGAAAGAACTTATCGGAAGATACAATCTTCAAGATACAGTCGACATCTTAGAAACAGGTACCATGGGCGTGTACACACAGGGCGTTATGATGGCAGTTTTTCCAGATGACATATACTATTCAGTCCGTTCGGTAGCGGACATCGAAAAGATCGTAACGGAACACCTGTTAAAAGGGAGACCGGTTCTTTCGCTGGAGATACCGAAGGATAAACTCAAACTTGTGGTAGAAAAAGAAAAGATCATCACGGAAACAAGAATCGTTCTGAGAAATGTTGGTAGCATCGACCCAAGAAATATAGACGAATACGTCGCACGAGATGGCTATTTCGCACTCAACAAAGTTTTGTCTCAGATGAAGCCGCAACAGGTTCTTGAATATATCAAAGCTTCTGGTCTTCGTGGCCGCGGTGGTGCAGGTTTTCCAACCGGTCTGAAATGGGAATTCACAGCCAAAGTACAAGCCGATCAGAAATATGTGGTTTGTAACGCAGATGAAGGCGAACCTGGTACCTTCAAAGACAGGTTAATAATGGAAGGAGATCCACACTCTGTTATTGAAGCAATGATTATCTGTGGTTATGCAGTCGGTGCAACTAAGGGATATATATACATAAGAGGAGAATACTACGGTTCGGTGGAGAACATTCAAAAAGCGATAAAAGATGCTTACGAATATGGCTTTTTGGGTAAGGACATCATGGGTAGTGGTTTCAACTTCGATTTGACTGTCAGACTTGGTGCGGGTGCTTATATATGTGGTGAAGAGACAGCATTGCTTGAATCTATCGAAGGAAAATCTGGTAGACCGAGACTAAAGCCACCATATCCTCCCACAAACGGGTTGTTTGGTAAACCAACGGTGATAAACAACGTGGAAACCTTTGCCAATGTCCCACCAATCATTCTCAAGGGCCCAGATTGGTTCAAGTCATTTGGAACAGCTGGTTCACCTGGGACAAAGGTTTATTCACTCGTCGGTAATGTTGTGCGGCGAGGCATCGTCGAAGTACCTATGGGTACCACCGTTCGTGATCTAATCTATAGATTTGGTGGAGGTCTTGTTGGAGGTAAGGATCTATACATGATCCAAACTGGTGGAACGGCGGGTACCTTCATTGGGACTGATAAACTCGACGTACCTCTAGATTATGATTCATTCAAGAACTATGGAGTTTCCATCGGATCTGGGGTTATATTGGCTATGTCCGATGATATCTGTCCTGTTGATGTTGCTCTCAATACGATGCAGTTCTTCGCTCATGAGTCATGTGGTAAATGCACTCCCTGTCGAGAAGGTACGAGGCTTGCAGTCCAAATTCTTGAAAGGATGAGCAAGGGTCAAGGAAAATTGGAGGATCTCGACACACTGAAACAGATAGCCTACGTTACGCAAGAAGCATCTTTG
>JBKBIU010000198.1:0-3057 GCA_046294065.1 Pseudothermotoga sp. | reverse complement strand
TCTGGGTCATCTATGCGGTGATGATCTTTTGAAGCATGTGACCAATGTCGTTAAGGAACAGATGAGAAGATCAGACCTTCTTGCGAGGTTCGGTGGCGATGAATTTCTCATTATTTTTCCTCATACCTCCCAAGAGCAAGCACAGTTTGTAATGGACAGGATAATTCAGAATTTACAGAGATCAAAACCAGAATGTCTTAAGAACTTAGAGGTTTCAATAAGCTATGGTCTAGCTGAGGTTATTCCGGACAAAAGTGTAGATGTTGACCAAATCATAAAGTTAGTAGATGAAAAGATGTACCAACACAAAAAAGAAAAGCAGGGGATGACCCCCCCGCTCAGATTCTAAATTTAGCTAGTGTTTCAACCAATTTCCTTGACATCTCCATAAGTTGTTCGCTTGCTTCATTAACTTTCTGCGCGCCATTTGTTTGTTCTTTTACCAACTCCATCATCTGTTCAATTTGCTGTACTATGCTTGTGACAGCCTTGGTCGCGTTATCCATGGCGCTTGCCATTTCTTGTGCGGCTGCACTCTGTTCTTGTGCACTGGCAGCCGTTGATTCGACCATACTTCCCATAGACTCTACTTCAAAGAGAATATCTTTTAGACGCTTGCCTACAACGAGTGCTTGCTCACTGGCTTCATCTACAACCTTCGCTGTTTGGTTGGTCTGTTCATCGGCATCCTTTGCACTCTGCTGGATCTTTCTTAATATATTCGCGATGTTCTCGGTGGCTGATTTACTCTGTTCTGCGAGCTTTCTTATTTCGTCTGCAACAACTGCAAATCCTCTGCCAGCCTCCCCTGCCCTGGCTGCCTCTATGGCTGCGTTCAGTGCCAGTAGATTCGTCTGTTCAGCTATAGAGTTTATAGTTTCAACAATTGTTGCAATGTTCTTAGCATCCTCTGTTAGGCCCCCGACGGTTTTGGTTGTAAGATCAGCTCTTTCTTTTGCTCTTGTTACTATCTCGATGATCTTCTCTATGGCTTTCTCACCCTCTTTTGCAGAGTCTGTGACTCTTTGTCCTTTTTCGCTGAGCTGTTGAGTAGATTTTGAAACATTTTGAGCACTTGCCGCAACTTCTTCAACGCCAGAACTGACCTGCTGTATTGAAGCCGAAGCATTCTGCACGTTCTTACTTATGTCTTCGGCTCTCAGTGAAAGTTTATTTGCTATGTCACTGCTTTGTTGTGCAATTTGCCCAAGTTCTCTGGAAAAGCTATCTATCGTATCGGCAGAGTCTTTTACTGATTTCATCGATTCTCTCAGAGATGCTGCCATTGAATTGAGTGCATTCGCCATATGAGCTATCTCGTCTTTGCCTTTTGCCTGGAACTGAGTTGTCAGATCGCCGCCACCAAACTGTCCTACACCTTTTGCCAAAATCTTTATTGGTTTGGCGATTGTATTTCCCACTATGAATGAAACCAGTACCACTATGCCTATGATGACGGCTATGACGATGATCATAATCCTCAACAATGTATTTGCGCGAGCCATCAAATCACTTTCGGGGATCGACATGCCAAGTGTCCAACCTGGGCTTGACTTTATGGGTGTGAAGAAGATGAATGCTTTGCTTTTATCAGGTAGAGTGATCAAACCCGAACCTGATTGCCCTTGAACCATCTTTTTGCCCAGTTCTTCAAGGCCCACGTATCCTTGCTTTGAACTCTCGAGTAAATTCATTCTGAGTACTTTATCTTTATCTGGGTGAGCAAGTACAAGGCCCGTTCCGTCTACAATCCATCCAAAACCGACCTGTCCCATCCTTATTTGTGAAGTCATATCACTCAACTTGTTCAGCGAAACAGTGCCGCCAAAGACACCAGCAACATTGCCATAGCTGTCAACAACTCTATGTGCGATAATAAAAACGTTGTTTTTGGTCAAGGGTGATTGATGAATTTCACCTATGAAAGCTGTTTGGTTTTGCCCTACGATCTTTTTGAAGAATTCTCTGTTTGCTGCATCGAATGAAACTATACTTGCGCTGTCTGTTTCCCACATTTGTCCCTTATAGTCACAGACAAAATATGTATCAAACACCTCTTTCCTATCCTTGAGCTTTTCAGATAGTTGCTGTGCGACCCAGTATGTTGCCGTCACAAGAAAGTCCATCGTGCTGCTCTGAGCAATGGCTTTCAGTTCAAGTGATCTACCGTTGATCCACTCGCTCACCATTGCTGCATTGCCGCGTACTACTTCACCACTCAGTTCTTTTGTGAGAGGAAGAACTGTGTTTCGTGTTTGAAGATAAATAAAGATTCCTAAAATAACGAGTAATGTAATCGTAGTTGTCAAGAACCAAAAAAGTATCCTCGATCGTACAGATTTCATTCCATAATCCCTCCTTCAAAATACGGAGTCATTAGATTTACACAACAATTCTACCATGATTTACATGAGCACTATTATAGCTAAAAGCTCAAGGTTTTGTTGCGAAGTATTTTCAACAGAGTGATTCTCACCAGGTGCTGTGAAACAAATATCGCCAGTTTGGACGGGCACTATATTGCCATTATCGTTGAAAAGACCATTCCCAGACAATACATAGAAGATTTCAAACTCATTTTCGTGTTTGTGTAATCCAATGGATGATCCTGGCTTAATAGACAACTTTGCAAATAGTCGGGCTTTGCCAAAAAGAGACTGTTTTTCGACCAGGTGAACTATATCAACTTCTCCACTGCCGTTACGCATGTTGGCAACTTTTTCCGTCCGCATTGAATTTGGATTTATCACCATATCTTCACCCCCGTTTTCTCCAAATACTGAAAAGGTGCTTAATAATACAAGCGGCATGTATGAAAAGTACATGTTACACAGAGGATCGTCTCTATAAGTATCTTAACATCGTTGTGCATATTATACTATGGTCAGAGATTTGTCTAAAAACGTTAAGGAGGCAACATTTGTGTGGATTTAACATGTGGTACCTTCAATGTAGTCGTAAAGAACTTTGTCAGATGTGAGACAGAGTTTATTGACAGAAGAACTTGAAAACCTTATGGTGGTATGGTATCATACATAATGCGATGGCGGTGTAGCT
>JBKBIU010000197.1:0-3072 GCA_046294065.1 Pseudothermotoga sp. | reverse complement strand
AATCGATGAAAAATACCTCAGTATCATTCAAGAAGTTTTTTTAGTTTGTATTGATGAATTAATGACTTTTTCTGGCGACTTCATAACTGTTGAGAGCAAGGGTACGATGGTTCGAATAGGTATTGTGTGAGGTGAAATGATGAATCCGTTTTTTTCAAGATGTCCAGTTTGCAACGGCGAAGTGATAATAACTTCATACAGGTGCAAAAACTGCAACACGAAAATCGAAGGGAACTTTGTACCAAATGAATTCAACAACCTGTCGCAAGAAGACTTACAGTTTCTTAGAACATATTTGAAGAACAGAGGAAATCTCACAAAGGTTGCAGAGAAACTTGGTGTCTCCTACCCTACAGTTCACTCATATTTCAGTAGAGTCCTGAGAAACCTTGGTTATTCTTCAACTGAAGAAACCAACTATTCCATCATCTTGGAAAAACTCGAAACCAACCAAATTGATTTTTCCACCGCTATTTCCCTTATCAAAGGTGAGAAGGAGGTTAGGTCATGAGAGATGAGCTTTTTAGGATCATGAACTTGGTGAAGGATGGAAAACTTACCCCGGAACAAGCACTTGAACTTCTTGAAACGATGGGCTTTTTCTCCGAACCTAAACAATCGTCAACGGGGAAGAAAAGAATGTTCTACATTCAAGTCAGAAGTAGTGATGGAGATAAGGTAGACATGAAAATCCCAGTTGGATTGGCACAGATGCTCAAACTCTCTTTACCCGTTCTCCAAGAAAAAGTTCCAAATGTCGACTTGAACTTCTTGTCAAACCAGCTCGATGAAGCCATGAAAAGTTTGTCCCAGATGGAGGGCGATATCATAAATATCACTAGCTCCGACGGAACAACAGTCCGTATATTCGTTGATTAGTCGTCCATTTTTTGTTAAAATCATGGCATAAGATCTATTGGAGGTGTAGGGATGGATCTTGGAACTAGATATGTGCCAGAACAAATAGAGAAAAAATGGTATGAAAAATGGTTGGAAAAAGGGTATTTTACACCAAAAGGCAGTGGTGAGCCATTTGTGATCGTCATACCGCCTCCAAACATAACAGGACGCATTCATATGGGACACGCCCTGAATATAACCTTGCAAGATATCTTAACACGTTACAAAAGAATGCGTGGATTTGACACGCTATGGCTTCCTGGTGAAGATCACGCGGGTATTGCTACACAAAACGCTGTTGAAAGGTACTTAGAAGGTCAAGGTATCAAGCGTGAAGAACTCGGGAGGGAGAAGTTCCTTGAGGTAGTTTGGCAGTGGGCTCAAAAATACAGGTCCGAGATACGCCAGCAGATAGAAACGCTTGGTGCATCAGTTGACTGGACCAGAGAAAGATTCACCTTAGATGAAGGACTTTCCAGAGCAGTTAGAAAAGTATTTGTTGAACTTTACAAACAGGGATTGATCTACAAGGGCAAGTACATGGTGAACTGGTGCCCTAGATGTAAGACGGTTTTATCAGATGAAGAGGTTGAACACGAGGAAAAAAAGGCAAAGTTATACTATGTCAAGTACCCATTTCTCGACGGTGATGGCTATATCGTTGTAGCAACGACAAGACCAGAAACAATGCTGGGAGATACAGCCGTTGCTGTCAACCCCAAAGATGAGCGTTACAAAAACATGATCGGTAGAAAAGTTATCTTGCCGCTGGTTAACAGAGAAATACCATTGATAGCCGATGACTATGTCGATCTACAGTTTGGTACTGGTGCTGTTAAAATAACGCCTTCTCACGATCCAAACGATTTCGAAGTTGCAAAAAGGCACGATCTCCCATTCGTCGATATATTCGATGACGAAGCAAGAATAAATGAGAAAGGTGAAAAATACAAAGGGCTCGATCGTTACAAAGCAAGGGAAATGATCGTGAAAGATCTTGAAGATTTAGGGTATCTGATCAAAATTGAAGATATCGATCATGCCGTTGGTCATTGTTATAGATGTGACCGGGAGATAGAACCAAGGGTCATGGATCAGTGGTTTGTGAGCATGAAACCCTTAGCTCAAAAAGCAATTGAAGCAGTAGAAACGGGTCAGGTTCGTTTTGTACCAGAAAGATGGAAGAAGGTTTACTTGCACTGGATGTACAATGTACGCGATTGGTGCATAAGCAGACAACTCTGGTGGGGGCACAGAATACCGGTTTGGTATTGTAATAACTGTGGAGAAATTATCGTGTCAGAGTTCGATGTTGAGGAATGTCCAAAGTGTCATTCCAAGTCTATGAGACAGGATGAAGATGTTTTGGATACATGGTTCTCATCAGCACTTTGGCCATTCTCAACCCTTGGATGGCCCGAAAAAACAAAGGACCTTGAAAAGTATTATCCTACATCCGTTCTTGTGACCGGTTTTGACATCATTTTCTTCTGGGTTGCCAGGATGATAGTCATGGGGTACCAATTCATGAACGAGAAACCATTCACCCATGTATATATCCACCAGTTGATTAGAGACAAATATGGGAGAAAGATGAGTAAATCCCTTGGAAATGGTATAGATCCATTAGACATGTCTGCAAAATACGGTACAGATCCAGTGAGGTTCACCTTGGCAATCCTTGCGGCTCAGGGTAGCGACATTAGACTCGATGAGAGGTATTTTGACACCTATAAAAAGTTTGCTAACAAGATATGGAATGCCACCAGATTTGCACTCATTAACCTCGAAGGCTATGAAAAGAAGTCCTTAGGCGAACTCTCAATCGCTGACAGATGGATCCTTTCAAGGCTGCAAAAAACCGTCATGGTAGTCACTCAGGCACTTGAAAATTATGAATTCAACGTGGCTGCCAAGTCTATTTACGAGTTCTTTTGGAATGAATTCTGTGACTGGTATATAGAATCAGCAAAACCAAGATTGAATGGTGAAGGCAGAATTACAACTCAGAACGTTTTGGTAAAAGTGTTAGACTCAAGTCTGAGGTTGTTACACCCATTCATGCCATTTTTGGCAGAGGAATTGTGGCAAAACCTTCCTGTTGCAACAGAATCTATTACAATCGCACCTTGGCCAGAAGTGGAAAATGCCTTTATCGACAATTCGGTTGAA
>JBKBIU010000196.1:0-3100 GCA_046294065.1 Pseudothermotoga sp. | reverse complement strand
TCTTCAAGTAGATAAACCGTCGAGACTGTTTCATAATAATCTTCAGATCCTGTGTAAAAATGATAGGAAATATAGTCAAAAACATCGCCAGCTTGATTCAGAACCTTTAGATTCCATTCGCTGTCGTAGTCACAACCGACTGCGATTGTCTTAATCGATGGGTCAAGAACCTTCATCCATTTTGCATATTCTCTTGCAGTTCTTGCGTATTCATCGGCCGTCATATGACCGACTTGCCATTCGCCGTACATTTCATTCCCTATGCCCCAGTACTTCACATTGTACGATTCAATGTGTCCATACTTTCTTCTAAGTTGTACATAATGAGTATTGCCTCGCCCATTGCAGTATTCCAACCAGTGGAGTGCTTCGTCCAAGGTCCCGGTTCCAAGATTCACGCACAAATACGGCTCGGCGTTGATAGCTCTACAGTATTCGATAAATTCATCTGTCCCAAATCTGTTCGTTTCCTCCTGCTGCCATGCAAGATCAAACCGGGCTGGCCTTTGATCCTTGGGTCCGATCCCATCTTCCCAATGATAGTTCGACACAAAATTACCACCGGGCCAGCGAAGAATTGGAATTCTTATTTTCTTAATCGCTTGAAGTACATCTTTTCGAAAGCCTCGATGGTCTGAAAGCTCAGAGCCTTCTTCGTATATCCCACCATAGATGCATCTACCCAGATGCTCAGTAAAATGACCGTAGATGTACCTACTGACCGGTTTAATGATCTTGTTTGGATTAACGACGATCCCATAACCCATCATCAATACCTCCCTGCCATTGAATTCCGTAATATACAGAAATTGGTGTCAGTGAAATTCACAAACGGAGATAATCATGTTATGATCAATAAAGCCGGTACTGGTTACTACAGTTGAAACAAAAAGCTTGAACCATCTACCACCTCACTCTACACCTATTCTAAGAACGTTGAAAGAATACCCCTTTGCCACAAAATTCAATACCTGGGAATTTGTCATGATTTGTTCATAGATAGGAATGACTGAGCAGTTGTCGAAATCGTTTGCATCCGTTGGAGAACCAAGAATTCTTACTACTTCAAATCCTTCTTTGAACTTTGTATCACCTGGCAAACGAACTTCTACGTTCCTATCTTCTGGCCAAGGATTGACGATGAAAATCACAACACATTTTGATTGTGCATTATAAGTAGAAACATGATAAAGCGACTTGAATTTATAGCCTATCAAATCGAGTTCTTCATCAGTCATTTCAGAAGGTATAAGATAGTTTCCCACAACTTCCGAATAAAGCTTTTGTACGAAATAACTTGGTGTCAGGAATACTCTTGTTGAGTCGAACCATATCATATCTGGAATCCATTGCGATAAACCTACCCTGTTCAAAAGAGGGGCGTAGGAAGTCATAAGTACAACATCCGAGTTGCGAATCACGCCTGTCAAAAAAGCCGCTTCCGCAAGCCCCGCCTGCCAGCTGTTTTGCCTACCGGGAGTGTGAGCTGCGTACTCACCCAGCATGATCTTTGGCCCTGTTCTGTCGTATTTGTCGTATCTACTGGTATTTGCCAGGAACCATTCCGGTGGCGCATAAATATGTTCATCAAAAATATCAATGTTATTTTCTCTTGCCCATCTGACGGCATACCTAAAATTGGATCCTTCGTAGGATGGTGGTCCGCTGAAAACAATGTATGTCTGTGGATACTTTGACTTGATGGCAGTCTGAAATACCGTGAATCTCTGATGATATTCATCGCCCCAGTTTTCGTTTCCTATTCCAATATACTTGACGTTAAAAGGTTCAGGATGACCAAGATTTGCCCTTAAAGATCCCCAGTGAGAATCAGTTGGACCATTAGCAAATTCAAGAAATTCCAGGACGTCTTGGATCCATTCATCAAGATTCTCCATAGAAGCGAATTGGGCGCCTCTCACCTGACAGGAAATGCCAGCATTGAATATTGGAATGGGTTCTGCACCAAGATATTCGGCGAGCACTAAAAATTCGTAGAAACCTAACCCATAAGATTGATGATATCCCCATAGATTTCTCTTTGTTTTTCGTTCCTCAATGGGACCTACGGTATCCTTCCATCTGTAAGCGTTTTGTAGACTGTCACCCTCAACCAAGCACCCTCCAGGGAACCGCAAGAATCCCGGATTCAGCTCTCTCAAAGCCGCTACCAAGTCTTTTCTCATGCCGTGCCATGTATCTTTCAAAATAAGGGAAATCATATCCAAATACACTTCACCTTCACCGCTTATTTTCATCACAAATTGAGCATTTGTTACCGTGGCTTTTGAGACGAGCTCAAGTGAGATTTTTGTCCAGTCACTTATTTGTCTTTCAATGGTGACAAAGCCTTCAGCGAATTTCTCGCCTTTTTTGCTCTCCAATGAAATTGCTATTTTGCCGGAAAAGTTAATAGTTCGAACATAGAAGGATAAGATATATGTTTCACCAATCAACAGCGGCACACCATTGTAACCAGTGTTGATGAGTGCGACCTCTGTATTGGAAGTTTTTATCTGAATCTTTAAGTAATTTTTGTTGTTTGTGTTAAGCGATTGGGCATTATCCAAGGAAACGGAGCTCAACTTTTCATCAAATTTGAAAGACCAGCCATCAAAGGAAAAAGTGTGTTCAAAGGATCTATTTTTGATCAGTTCTGCATAAATTCCTCCATCAACAGCATGGTTGATATCCTCAAAAAATATCCCAAACAAGGTTTTCGGTATCTGATAAACAGGATCTATTCTAACTGTCAGGATATGATCAAATGCCAGAGACACTAAAGTAAGCATTATGCATAGAGCTACACAGGATAATTTCTTCATCTATAACACTCTCCTGGATTATTCTTTACCAACTGATCCAAGGTAGACTCCTTGCATGAGATATTTTCGAAAGACTACAAATATTATTAGAGTTGGTGCAACGGAAATAAAGGCTCCAGCCATAAGTGGTCCGATACCCCTGTATGGATCACCCCAACCGGCAGCGAAACGAACTAGAGCAATCGGCAGTGTGAACTTCTCAGGTTTGTTTAAAACGAGCAGAGGCCAGAGAAAACTGTTCCAAGAGCCCAAGAAAGTCATCAAAGCGAGAACAA
>JBKBIU010000195.1:0-3103 GCA_046294065.1 Pseudothermotoga sp. | reverse complement strand
CCCAGCAATTTTCACAACTGCTCAAGCTGGGCAAAACAAGGCTCCATATGTTCCAAAAGTCATTTCTCCACCAGATGGTGCTCAATCTGTGAACATACCAGTTAGATTGGAATGGGAATGTTCAGATCCAGACCAAGATCCACTGAGCTTTGAGGTTTATTTGAATGGAGAGAAAAAAACAACCACCAGTCAACTCACATTTTCACTGGGTGATCTTTCACCTAACAAAACCTACAGTTGGTATGTAATAGCATCTGATGGAACGGCCGAGACCGTTGGACCCACATGGACCTTCACCACAAAGGGTTTAACCAACAGACCCCCATCGACACCTACAAATCCTTCGCCTGAGAACAATGCATCGGTTTTCGAAACAGATGTTCTTTTGAGCTGGGTGTCGTCAGATCCAGATGAAGATCTACTCTTTTATGATCTGTACTTTGGGGAAAGCTCAAACCCACCGTTGATAAGACAAAATCTGTCCAGTTCAAATATGTTGATACAAAATCTTGAGAAAAACAAGAAATATTACTGGAAGGTTGTAGCAAAAGATGGAAATACCTCAACGGAAGGGCCTGTCTGGAACTTTTACACAGGCACTCAAACAACTTATAGTAAACTACTGGCACTGTGTGAAGATGGCATCTACGAGATCGATTTCACTCAAACACCTACAAAGACAAAAATCTCTACTATAACGGGTAACGACTTTTTCTACTATGAAAAAGATATCTTCGTGATCGGCAGCGAGTTTTCCATCATAAGTGAGAGTAGTGTGGCAACGGCATCTTTTGCCGGTAACAACATCTGGGTTGATACCTTGGTGCCTATCCAAAAGATCGTAGCAGGAGAAATCTTTGCCTGCATAACGAACGATTCATCTTTACTCATCTTGAGTGTATCAGATCAGAGTATCGATGAAAGATCTTCATTACCACTCAATCAGCCTTCCTCGCTCTTTGTCCTCGGTCAGTACATATACGTTTGTGACAGTGATGGCTTGAAAAAGTTCGATGCAGTGGATCCATCTAACCCTATCCTTAAAGGTACCTTCCCATGTACGGCGAAGGATCTTTACATAGTCGATAATACCGTCTATCTTCTGAGCGATTCAAAGGTGATCAAACTCAGTTCTAATGATCTGTCGGAAATCAAATCAACGGATTTCACAAATGGAAAGAAGATATATTTTGACTCTGGCTTTGTCTATGCGTTGAGTGATCAAAAGCTTGTCAAATTCGACGAGAAGCTTTCACAATTAAAAGAGATTGACCTGAGCAATGCATCTTCCATCGTCGTGAGCGGAAGTTACATCTATGTGGCAACACAACAAGGTATCCAAGTTTTTGATATCAATCTGGAACAGAGTAAGTCTTTAGATTTAATAGGTATAAAAGAGATTCTTTTACTAAGATGACTCTGGAACAAGTCTTTCTAATAGGATTTTAATAAGCGTGCCAGACAATCCTTTTAGATCTGATCCATCTAAGGGGGACTGAAGATGATCAAGAGGATTGTCTTGGTTTTGCTTTTAGTATTGACTATTGCAGTCTTTGGAACACAATTCAAAAGGAATATTCAAGAGCGTATCGAAGTAATGCAGGATGGTTCAGCAATCATAACAAGAAAGGAGTTCTTGCCAGAGTCAGAGTTGGCGAAAATGTATATAAGCCATTATGAAGAGATACAAAAAGACAACAAAGCTTTCAAGAATTACTTGATTGAACTAACCAAACATTACTACTTACTCTATGGTACAACACCCTCATTCACTGCCAAGGATGTGGAAATGACAAAGGATTCAGGAGGTTACACTTTCATCACAACGATGAAAGTACCCGGTTTTGTGAGACTGCAAGGTGATCTATTCTTAATAGCCCGGAAAGGTTTTGAGAACGAGAAAATGGCAGAAAAACTTATGCCAAAGTACTTCGAGAATGAGATCGACGGGAAACTCTTTGAATCAGCTTTCTTACAGTCAGAAAAAAACTCACTTTTGACAGAAAGACAGGTTGAAATCGTACTGCCAGAGGGATCCAATTTGGAAGGCATAAAACCGACCTTCTTTTCAAAGATCGAACCAAGCAGGTGGTTTGTGGACATGGGTGGTGGTACAACCTATGAAGCCAAGCTTGAAAAAACCAAAAATGGTGTTTTGATAAGTGAAAAAATTATAACAAACGGCGGCACACCGAAATATCTCTTAGACCAAAAGAAAAACACAGAAGTTTTGCAAAACCTGAGAGACTATACTTCATTCAACTTGTTCTTCTCTAACAAAGAGATGATGAACCAAAAGAATTTAGCCCACTTAACCAAACCTGTTGCACATGATATAGCAAGTGATTTTTCTGGTTCATGGAGTTTTAGTGTTTCTTCTGGTGAATCGTTGTCTTACACATTTACTTATCAAACACTCTCTGTGACGCCAATGATTACCGTCACGCTCACCTTCACGGCATCGATTTTGTGGGAACACGAGTGGGTAAAAACGGGCTTGTTCAGTTGGAGTTACAAGTTCAAAAAATTTGAGAGTGTTGTTTCACTGACGCCTTCTTTCACCCCTTCTTTAGAAGTATCATCAGGAGGAACTATCGAAAAAAACTGGTCCAAGAACCTTTTTACAAGGTCAAAAACTGTGAGTTTCTGGGTAGGTTGCGTGCCTGTTGTTCTGAACTTAGAGGCAAAGCTCGATGCCGAAGCCATGGCTAAGATCTATGGTTCCATCGGTTTCAAAACTTTTGCTACATTCAGTGTGACAACATCGCTGAAGGTAACCTATCAAAATGGTTCTTGGAACAAAACACCAAGTTATTCAACTAGCTATTCTGGTGTGAACTTCCAAGCCAATGCAAGAATTGGTGCTGAGGCTCAAGGAAGTTTGCCTTTCACACTCAGTGCATACGTCTACTATGTTGCAGGCCCCTTTGTGAAATTAACTCCATGGATAAAGGGAACAACTTCGGCATCTGTTGGAAGTTCAAATCAGGTGGGTTACACAATAACAGGAGGTTTGACAGCCTCCGGTGGTGTTCAGATGGCTGGATGGCTGAAGGATCTGTGTGGGAGCATACCATCTGTGAGCTATGACTTTTGGGAATGG
>JBKBIU010000194.1:0-3107 GCA_046294065.1 Pseudothermotoga sp. | reverse complement strand
GGTGTGAGACAACTCACAAGAACTCTTCAAAGATTGATGAGAAAGGCTGTTCTTAAGATAGAAGAGGGCGAGAAAGTTATAACGATAAGTAGTAAAGATTTGGAACAATACTTGGGGCAAGAGCTTGTTCAAAACGACGTGATACTCACAAAACCTGAAATCGGTGCGGTACATGGTCTTGCCTGGACTGAATACGGCGGCACGGTGATGATCGTAGAGACTTTGATGATGCCGGGTAATGGTCAGTTAATTCTCACGGGAAGACTCGGAGAGATCATGAAGGAATCAGCAAGGATTGCATTGAGTGTTGCACGATCATTTTGTGGTGAGGAATGTAAAGGACTTTTCCAAGAAAACGATATTCACATAAATCTTCCTGAAGGCGCTGTACCCAAAGATGGACCTTCTGCCGGTGTAACAATGACAGTGGCAATGATATCATCGGCTTTGAAAAAAAGGGTAAGGAACGACACGGCGATAACGGGAGAAATAACTCTTAGGGGCAAAATTCTTGCTGTTGGCGGGATTAAGGAAAAAGTCCTTGCCGCGTACAGATACGGAATAAACAGGATCTTGTTACCAAAAACAAACCAGAAGGATCTTTCAAAGATACCACCTCAGATTAAGAACAAAATGGAATTTGTTCTTGTTGACAGTATCGATGAGGTGGTAGAGAAGATATGTTTGTAAAAACAGTTCAGTTCGTCATCAGTGCCTATCATGAGAAAGAATTTCCAAAACCGTTGAACGGTGAAGTTTGTTTTGTAGGTAGATCCAATGTAGGAAAATCAACTTTGCTCAACGTACTATTTAACAAGAAACTGGCAAGGGTCAGTAAGAGGCCAGGTAAGACCCGGTCAATCAATTTTTATGTAATAAACGGAAAGTATTATTTTGTAGATCTACCTGGTTATGGATACGCTAAAATATCGAAAGAAGAAAGATTATATTGGAAACATTTGATTGAAACATATTTTGAAAATAGAAAAGATAAAATTAAACTGAGTGTTCTTTTGATTGATAGTAGACTTACTCCACAAGAAAGTGATAAAATGTTTGTTGAGTGGAGCCAGCATTTTGGAGTACCTGTCCTTGTTATTTTGAGTAAAGTAGATAAGTTGAGCAAGGTGGAGATCTTTGAGAAAGTAGAGGTGGTTAAACAGCAGTTTGGGGCCCATGTAATAGCCTATTCTGCTATAACCAAGCAAGGTGTAGATGGTATAATAGAGCAGATTAATCAGAGTTTAGTATAGCTTTGCCGGGGTGCAATCTCAAAAGAGCGAAGCGGGGGAGCGGAGATAAAAAGCGGAGTCTCAACCTAAGATGTAGGGGGGATTGTTGTGAAAAAACTGTGGAAGATATTGATTCTCACTGGAAGCTTCCTCGCACTTTTGATTTCTGCAGTTGGAAATATCGAACTTTGGTAAGGCATGCACCCCGGCATCGGGGCTGAGTGGTAGAAGCGGAGTGATAGAAATTGACAAGAGCTTTCAAAATTTTCGCCACTGCACTTTTTGTTGTGTTTATTTCAATGATGATTGCAATCACCATATCTCTATACAGTACCAATTCCTTAAAACTGAGCCATGAGAGCCTAATTTTCCTAGTACTTGGAATTGTTTTTGAAGCGATAGGTTTTTCTGTCTCGAAATTCTCCGGTCACAGTATAAGAGTAACAAGTGGATTGATAGTGAATATTTTAGCCGCCAGTGTGTTCTCGACCTTTGAAGCCGCTATGATCGCTTCCACGTCGGTTTTAACGGTAGGATTTTTTGTCGTGAAAGGTAAAGACATATTCAAGTACATGTTCAATTTATCTCAAGTCGGTCTAAATACGATTTTCATATCAATCTTGTTTTCTCTCCTAAAATCTTCCCAAGTATCAAGGAATGTTTGGCTGGTCCTAATCACATCGTTGACATACATGATAATCAACGCCTTTTTCTTTTCACTGGGATTCAGTCTGATTGCAAAGACAACAATCACAAGTAGCTTTGCCCAAACCATGAGGACTCCTCTTTTGAACTCCATAACTGTTCTACCTCTTGCCTCCGTTGCCTATGTACTCTACTATTTCATGGGTTTAATGGCAGTTCCTCTGGTTCTTGTGATTTTACTTGCGCTGCAGCTGGGTAATCTCTTTCGTAGTGAATATCAGGAATCCAAATTTGAAAACTTGAAACTCTTAGTAAAGAGTCTAGAACTAAAAGACTCTTATACAAGTGGTCACAGCGAAAGAGCTGCCCAACTGTCCTACATCATAGCGAAGAAGTTGGGACTTCCGGAGAAACTCTGCAGCAGAATCAAAACAGCATGCTTGTTACACGATGTCGGTAAAATAGGTGTACCAGACTATATTCTTAATAAACCTGAGAAACTCTCAGATGAAGAATTCAAAATGATAAAAACTCACTCCACCAAATCGGAAGAGCTACTGAGGACTGTAAACAACTTCAAAAACAAGGAAGCTAGATGGGTTAGACATCACCACGAAAGATGGGATGGCTTTGGCTATCCAGATGGTTTAAAGGGTGAAGAGATTCCATTACCATCGAGAATAATAGCTGCAGCTGATATATACGAAGCACTCACAAGCGCAAGGCCCTATCGTGAAGCATATAATAAAGAAGAGGCAGTAAAAATGATAAAGGAAATGGCTGGCACGGTTCTGGATCCCAAGATCGCTGAGATACTGGTCGAAATAGTCATCAATGGTCATTTCGGTGCCTGAAAAGTGATAGTATAAGCATTACTTCACCAACACCAATACTCAATTCTCTTGCTATATCCTGTTCACTTTTTCCTTCCTGATACAGCAGAAGAATCTTTCTTTCGATCGAAGTATTATTTGTATCTGCTCTTAACGCTTCACTTTGACCCTGTGTATCGTTGTCATTATTGCTTGTCTGAAACTCTGTAGCTTCCAGTTCTACTTTATTTGATTCTGATCCATTCATTTTTACAGGATAAGAAAATTTTTCCACAAACTTTGTTTCCTGAGTACATAGAGAGGCATACAATGTATTGGCTTCCTTGATCAATTTCTTGAGCTCTTCTATCTTCTTGTCAAGCATTTGCAGCCTGACCGATGAGATATGTCTGAACTG
>JBKBIU010000193.1:0-3128 GCA_046294065.1 Pseudothermotoga sp. | reverse complement strand
TTGCATAGCAGATTCAAGTTTTTCCGCGACCTTGAATGCTTCTCTGAGCATGTCTGTCATTTTTTGAGCAACTTCCACAAGATCTTCTGTCGCACGATTTTGTACAACCTCTGCATAACCAGCACAGTTTATGATTGCACCAAGACCCACGTTGAAGCGCTTTATTGCCTCGATTTCAACCAGTGTCACACCATCTCTTCTTATTTGATCAAGCCAATCGCGGACTTGGTTCACAAAAGCTTTCATTTTACTCGTTGATATGTCTAAATTCTCCAGTTCCTGCAACAGTCCAAGCATTCTGTAGATCTCTATGTCCTTTCCAAGCGTGTATGCCGTTATTTGGTCAGGTTTCACACCATCTTTTGTGATTTGTACCCAGCCAGTCCCGGTGTACCCAAGCTGTTCGTAGCTGTAATCTACGTTGCCGTGGGTGTATAAGATGTAATAATACCTTCCTGGTATAACAGTTCCCAGTGAGAGTACTCCATTTTTGTCCGCTATTTGATGCATCGCCCTCACTATGGCGATTCTGTCCAGATCGCCCATTACTTTATAGAAATAAACGTACACGTTTCTTTCACCGAGCATCGAAAGACCGGATTCGTCTTTTAAAATGAATTTCACATCTCTTACCATTTCGTAGGGTCTGGTGCCATCAGGATTCTGCAATGGATAGAAGCTGAAGCTGACAGAGTCACCTGTTTTGTTAAGAGATATCTGAACTTCAACCCTCTCCACAAACCTTTGCTTGCTCCAATCACTCACCCATGCAAAGTAGTATTTGGAATCGATAACTGGAAGGTTTTTCAGTTCAATTTCTGATTGATCAAAAGGCCATGAGAGCTTTTTAACCATTGAATTTTTCTGGGCAAGCTGGTCAAAATTACTCTGCTTAACTTTGATGTTCACCTTGCTCGAATAGTTTTCGGAAAGCTCAGTTTTTGCCATTTGTTCTTCACTTGGTTGACAGTAATAAAGCTGTATATGCGTCTGCCTTATTGCCATGTCTACTGCATTCATTGAGGTCACACAGCCTGATGAAAAATACCAATTTGGTCCATATACTGAGTCTGTATAAACATCGGTGATTATGACCACGATTTTACTTGCATCCTCTCGCCAGTCCAAGTTCAAAGACCAAAGGAAGGCGTCGTAACCCCAAGTCAAATTCCACCATTCACCAGCGGTATCTATTTCGTCTATGGCTTGCCTTATTTCGTCTACCATTGTGGGGCCAAAGAACCTGTTTGTGTAAGAAGAAATAGTCCACTCTGGCGCATCCTCTGTTTCGTACGTACTTATGAAGATTCTAAAGTCTGTACCAGTCTCAAAGAGTCTGTCAATGAATTTGTGAAGCTGATGTTTTATAGAGTCGATATGTTTGCCCATGGAACCAGTTCCATCGATGAAAAAAACTATGTCCAACTTGTCCGAGCTGACGGATTTTTCCCAAAAACCTGTTCCGTTGAACTTGTAGCTGGAGTGTTCTTTAAAGGTTTTGATCTCTTCCGAAAGAAGTTCATTGTTCTTTCCGTAGGCTCTTTCCTTGAGAGTGAAATCTTCAAGTTTAAGGTTTCTTATGAAGTTCCCTGCACTGTCTTTGACCGTCACAGAACACCACAAGGCATTCCACAGTTCACCAGGCCACCACAGATCCCTTCCTGTTAGCTCGACCTGGTAGGCTAATAGAACACTCAGGCACGAAAATAATAAGGCGATTAACACCCTTTTCATATTGACTCCCCCTTGGATGTGTGTAAATACAATTATACACCCAGATTATTATTGGGTGTCAGAAAAACCTTCGCGAGATATAGTAAGTGAAGTTGATACTATGGTTCACCAATAGGTAGTGACTATGATTTGTTGAAAAGGTATGTCAAAGTATTCTCAAAAGCAACCTTATGAGCGGATTGTAAAGTCTTGGAGGTTTGTAATTCAAATTCAAGGCTTCTTCAAACAACTCTACAGCTCTTTTGACGTGATATTCTATCATCTTCTTACCTCGCTGTGCATCAGCCTTTGAAGGATCTCCAACATAGTGAGGATTCTTGGGGTCATTGATCCAGTCAACTATGACCGCTAGTTCTTCTGATCTCAAGAATCTAATGAATCTCCCAAGGCGACTTTTCCTTGTGGGAAAGAATCTTTCAAAGTTATGACTTCTGACCATTTCAGGGTAGGCATGCAACATGAGCGATGTCTCATTGGTACCCGCGTGCAAATCTGTGATATCGCCGTTCATACCGGCCGGTATTTCTATTTGTTGCGAATCTTTGAGCATCTCTTGAAATATATGCAAGAATGGAACGACCAATGTGAGACCCTGTTTTCTTAAAGATTTGATTGCATCGACTAAAGCAAGTTGGTGTCTTGGGCCACCGTGGTTATCGAAAATGATCCAGTTTTTGAATCCCATCTTGGCAAGATTTTTACCAATGTCTATGATCATGTTTTTCAAAGTTCCATAGCCTAATGAAATCGATCCAAAGACTGGTTGTGCGTCGCTTCCAAGGCATATATCAGGTAAGCGAAGTATTTTAAATCTTTCAGCCAGAATGCGGCATGTTTGTTCAAGAACCCTGCGAGCTATGAAGATATCTGTTCCAACTGGAAGATGTTTCCCGTGGGTCTCGATCGGCGATAATACTGATACAATCACTGTTTTGTCTGGTTCAAATTTTGAGATATCATCAGCTGAAAGTATGAGATACTCTGTCATTATCTGATACTCCCTTCAGCACAGGATATCGTCTTTGAATGATCTTCCATTCTTGAGCTTTTTCACGCCAAAGATGTCCGCTATCGTTTGACCAAAGTCTGCAAAACTTTCTCTGATACCAAGATTGACATCTTTACATACTTTATTACCACATACCAAGATGGGTACCTTCTCTCTGGAATGATCCGTTGAAGGTGTGGTGGGATCACACCCATGATCTGCTGTTATAAAGAGTATATCGTTGTCTTTCATTTTCCCCCAAATCTGGGGTAATCTCTGGTCAAAATCTTCAAGTGCCTTTGCATAACCTTGCGGATCATTTCTATGGCCGTATTTCATGTCATAGTCAACAAGGTTTGCGTAGATCATACAGGGATGATCTTTTTGTTCCATGACTGCTATGATT
>JBKBIU010000192.1:0-3130 GCA_046294065.1 Pseudothermotoga sp. | reverse complement strand
GCATAGATTCCTTCAACTTGCGAAGGAACTCTCACAACCCCGTCTGCGGCAGATATGTTTGAAAGATGGGCGGTCTCACTGAAAAGAGGTTCTGCCAAGACATCTCCCTTTTCAAACTTCAGTTTGACCCTTACAAAATGCTCGCGACCTTGCACAGATGGTACGTTCTTAGTCAGTCTTACCAATCCACAAGGCTTGGGCACGAATTCATCCTCGTTCTCGATTCTTCTTAAAGTAGGTAGTAAAAAGAATCTACTGCTAACAAAAAAGGAGACAGGATTTCCCGGAAGACCTAGGATTGGTTTCTGCTCGACCAAGGCAAAAACCGTTGGTTTACCCGGTTGCACCATAACACCATGATAAATAATACCTGGCTCACCAAGTTTTTCAATCACTCTCGCTGTATGATCACGAGTACCAATTGAGCTCCCGCCAGCTATTACAATAACATCGTAGTTGTCAAGACAATTTTTCAGTACTTGGTATAAAGCTTCCTCATCGTCCTTTACGTGTCCTACTCTTTGAGCATTGAATCCCATATCCTTTAACCACAAGGCAAGGGCGTAGGTATTACTGTCTCTGACCTGAGCTAAAGAAGGTTTCATCCATGGTTCAATGATCTCATCTCCCGTGGATATTACCGCAACCTTTGCGCGACTGTAGACATCAACTTCTGTGATTCCAAGTTGCACAAGCAGTTGTATATCATTTATCCTTACCCTCTTGTTTCTTTTCAATACAACATCGCCAACTTTCACATCATCATCATACTTCATCACGTTTTCTCCAGCAGCAACTGGTTTCATAACTTCCACTAAGTTGTCAAATGCCTGTGTGTGCTCAACCATGACGACGGCATCTGCTCCAAGAGGTAAAGCACCGCCAGTTGGTATCCAGGCTGCTTCACCAGACTGCAATCTATAGCTGGGTATTTCCCCGATTCTAACTTCAAGAACTACTTTCAATAAGGCGGGTAGGTTCGCTGAGGATCCTTTTGTATCCAACGATCTGACGGCATAACCATCGACCAAAGACTTGTCAAAACCAGGCAAGTTCTCTGGTGAAACGATATCCTTTGCACACACGCAACCTGCAGCCTTGATCGTTTCAACGGTCTCGATTCTATTTATGGGTTTGATCTTTGAAATATAATTTTCATAGACCTCTTGAACTGAAGCAAATTTTAGGAATTCAATCTTCATGATCTCTCTCCGTCTTTTGCATTGCGCATTCAGTTGTCGATCCTTTTATTTTTTCTACAGCATGTGGGATTGCAGCTAAGATGGGCTTTAAATTTTCCTGGACTGCCTTTGGGCTACCCGGAAGGTTAACTATCAACGTCTGACCTTTCACACCAGCAACAGCTCGAGAAAGCATTCCAAAGGGTGTTTGTTTCAAGGACTCTATCATCATTGCTATTTCCATTCCATACAATCTTTTTTCTATAACCGACAGTGTCGCTTCGGGCGTGACATCTCTTGGTGATACGCCTGTTCCACCAGTGGTAACTATGAGATCAAAATTCTTTTCGCACAGGTTTAAAAGCTCCTTTCTTATCAAATCAAATTCGTCAGGTAAGATCTTATAGTCCTCAACAACTGCATCTATCTGTTGAAGCATTTCAATTACCATTTTCCCGCTTTGATCTTCCCTTTCGCCGGTGAAACCTTTGTCACTCAAAGTGATCACAGCCGCCCTAATCAATATCATCACCCCTAATAACTATTCCTGCATCTGAAAGATCATACCCCGGCCATGCCAACGCACTGTTGCGAAATTCCTCAGAAAGTATCAAATTCATTATCAATTGAAATCTGTAGTCGTTTGTAAATTCTGGCAAGACCAACAAATCATATTCTTCCCAAAACAAGGGAATGAAATCCAAATCCATGATCTGTGCCACCGATGCTATTCCAAGTCCTGCATCTGCCAAACCCTTCTTTATCTTCAAGGCAAGATTTATATGCGTAAACTCCTCATCGTCGTAACCACTTATCTGGGATGTATCTATACCAAGTTTTGAGAGGTGGTAATCAAGCAAGATTCTGGTACCAGAGGCCTTCTGCCTGTTAACGAATCTTATGTCTTTTCGGGTTAAATCCTCAAGTGTTTTTATTCCTTTTGGATTTGATTTTTGAACAATTAGACCCTGATTGCGCTTTATGAATTTCACAAGCACAAAATTTTTCAGATATTTCCTCACGTAGGGAAGGTTGTATTCACCACAATCAAGATCCAACAAATGTATACCACCAATGTGGGCATAACCTTTAGCGATTGCCATCAAGCCGCCCATGCTCCCTACATTTGCTATGTTCAGATTCAATGTGAAATCCTTCGCTTTGATCAAATCTGCCAGAATAGATATGAGTGGATCGTTACTTCCTACGAAAAGAATGTTCTTATCAATCTCTTCAATTGATTTGCAGGTTTTCACAGTAACTTTTTGGCCCTCATCCAGTACCTCGATTCCCTTTGGTACAATGACGGTTCCATCCATCTTTGTGAGAGCTTCCATTGTTGCAGCGCCTCTTTTGAGTGGTACAAACACATATTTATCCCTTATCTTTGAAAGACTGACTCTTATGATTTCATCTTCAGAAATGGAAGAAAATATCCTACGACTTGAAATTGCTTCCACGACACCCTCATTGCTCGGCAAAGTCTTATATTTCTCAAGAACTATAGGCTTGACAATCTGCTCAAGCACTACGAAGCAAGAGCCAGGATACCCTGGTAAACCAATAACAGGTTTGTCATTCACCAGTGCTAATATCGTGGGTTTTCCAGGCCGAATATTCAATCCATGAGCTATCACTTGCCCCAACTTACTGAGCACATGATAGGAGTAGTCAAAACTGCCCGCCGATGAGCCTGCGTTTATCAAAATCATGTCATAACAGGAAATTGCTTGCGAAACGACAGATACAATGGACTCAAAACAATCTTGAACGGGTGGGTGTATGTCTACAGTTACATCCAACTCTTTCAGGCAATTTGCTATGAGTGTGGAGTTTGTCTCAGGAATTAAGCCATCATAGACTGTGCTCTCTGGTGAGACTACTTCATTTCCCGTTGGAATAACGAGCACATTAATTTTTTTAATAACCTCTACTTCAAGAACGCCGCC
>JBKBIU010000191.1:0-3132 GCA_046294065.1 Pseudothermotoga sp. | reverse complement strand
CAAGATCACTGCAGCTGCTACGACGGGACCAGCTATACATCCTCTGCCAGCTTCGTCGACGCCTATGACGTTCTTGAAAGTTCTTTTGTAGAAACTGTCAAATTCAAAAAGCTCATCTCTCATAATGTTTTATGGCATCCTCAAATATCCACAGTATCATCTCATCGTAAGAATATCCTGCCGCCTGTGCCATCTTAATGATATCAGAATAGCCGGGTGTCAACATAGGAAGTGAATTGACTTCGAGAAAATATATATGGCCGTCTTTCACTCTCAGATCCATTCTGGCATAATTTCTAAGGCCTAAAACTTTGAATGCTTTCAAAGCATAGCTCTCTATATTTTTTTCCAATTCTTTGTCAATCAGCGCAGGGCAGATATATCGTGTGTGTTCGCCATATTTATGTTTGACTCTGTAAGAATAGAACCTTTCTAATCCCTCAGGCAACGTGGAAAAATCTATTTCCAGAATTGGAAGAACCTTGCCAGCCAAGACGCCAACACTGAACTCCCTGCCATCTATGAAATGTTCAACGAGTGCCGCTTGCTTGAATTGTTCATGTATTTCTTTGACTTTTCTAACCAATGAATCATAGTTCCAAACGACGGAATCTGCAGTAAGTCCCTTTGCACTACCTTCACGGGAAGGTTTTACAATAGCTGGATAAAAGTGAATTTGTGGTACTTCTTCATCTAAATCTACACTTACAAACAAAGCCGTTGGTATCTCGTAGTACGAAAGAACTATCTTCGTTTTGATCTTATCTATACAAATTGCATGTGCCTCTGGAGCTGAACCGGTGTATGGTATCTTCAAAAGCTCCAAAATGGCAGGAACGTGAACTTGTTTTGAAGCAGTTGAAAGGTTGAAAACTGCATCAAATTGAGTTATTCTTTCAAAAAAGTCATCCTCGAAAGCCAGCAATTGTACTGAATATTTTTTTGACAGCACCCTATAAACAGATTGAATCATCAACTCTCTTGAGTCATCAAGGTTTGATTTATCATAGGCTACAGCAACTTTCAATTTATTCATCCTCCTAAAATACTTTTTAGCCTCTTTTTCTCTGGCACAGTATTTCCTTCATCATCGACACACCTACAAAGACCATCTACGATTTGAGTCTTTACCTTTCCCTTTGCAACGGAAAAACCTTTCAAGGCTGGTGCGTCGAGTATACCGGTTTCAACAGACTCATACAGGACATGTGGATCTAAGAGATCTTCATCCTTACCACTTTTCAAACCTTTTATCGCTTCTATAATCAACATTGCCTCGTCTTTTATCCTATCTTTTTCACTTTTAACCCATTCATCTTTCAGAGCGTCTGGCACGCCTCTAATGGCAAGGTTTATAGCTCTTCTTGACATTTTGACGCTTTCTATGATCTCTTTCGATGTAGCTCTTTTCATCGATTCACAGTAAGCTACAACATGAACGATCTGTGGTTCAATGGACCAACCGTAGAACATAGAAACACTCAGTTGCCCCATGGCCGCATAAGGATCGGCAGGTACCGACATCAACCCTGTTCTAACCATTCTGTAGACTCTAAAATTTTCATCCTCAAGTGATTCGACTATTTCTTTTTTTGCCAGCATTTTTGCTATGTCACCCTTTGGTGAGAGCCCATTTGGCGTTTCGAGCATGAACTGCTGGACATAGTCCTTTACACCCAATCTTTTCGCGGCAAAGGCTGCTAAATACGCAGTTGCAACTTCCACAGCATCGTGACATACTCTTAAAGCCCATTGGTGTGAATCTGTGACTTCAACAGGCACATTGTTTTGAGCATTCCATTTGATTGCTTCCATATTCTCCTTTATCGCTTCCAGAAGAGGCCTGCTTGATCTTCTGTCCAAATCACTGTACCACATGAGAGGTATGGCAGCCCAGGCATTGTTGATCGTTTCTTTCAGAAGTTTTGAAAACTCTACCATGTGAGTTGTACCTGCATAGCATCTCACAAGAGGGTAATTACCTCGTCTTGTTGCTTGGTACAATTTGACAAAATCCTCACGTGTCCTTATGGGAGCACCACCGGCACCATCTTGCGAACGATCCATCCTTTCCGGTTCGAAGAAGAATTGTTGACAGTTCTGGTCTGGCGCAATGGAAATGATATCTAAGAGCTCTGAATCAGCCAGTTTCTTAATCTCCTCGATAGTTTCTTCAAGTGTCTGTAAGCCTATGTGATGTCTAATCAACGGGAATGGTGCCTTGAGATCAACTCTTTCCCTGAGAGTTTGTGGAAATCTTTGAAGATGTTTCTCTTCTCTTGCTTTGCCCCTCAAAAACATTACTATTTCGTCGATTTCTTCAGTTCCGTCGAAAACCCTTTTTATGAAAGAAAACTCTCTTGCCTGCTGAGCCGTTTCTATTGTTCCACCAAATATATAAGTTTTTTCAATCAATTTGTGTTGTCTCAACAGATCTTCAAGTTGACTCAAGAGATTCTTCAAAGATTCTGCTCCCAGTCTGTAACTGATTGCAACAACCTCTGGATCATGATCTTTTACCTGTTCTACAAATCTCTCTACTGGGACGGCGGCACCGACATAGATAACTTGGTAACCATTCTGCTCTGCAATCTTGAGAAAATTCAGCAAGCCAACATTGTGTACACAACTTCCTATGGAGGCACCCAAGATCTTCATTCTCCCACCTCCATTATGTGTTTTATCTGTTCCACAGTCTTGTTTTCAAGATGAAGTCTGTGAAAATTTCTACCTTCTTTGAAAAAGTCTACTCCCATCATCAAAGAGGCAAGCCGAATTACTGAGTCAATGATGGGTGTATCCACGTTCACAACTTTCCCAAAGGCCGAGATGGGAACGAGGCTTGTGGGGACATCCTCAAGGATGTACCTGTTTTCCAAACTCGTGGGCGCTTGAATCCCCCTATAACCTTCGTTGTTGTGTATAGCATCGTATAAATTCGAGCCTCTAACGTCGTATGCATAGCCGAGCCATTGAACAGCTGTCATGGGTTCTATCCCAAATTTTTTTGCCACCTGGCACCTTTCATCATCGATCGCTTCCAAGACCTTTGCCACAGATTGACTGATTCCCTCAAAATAAAATTCGAACTTTCCAAAGGTTGACTCTACCCATCCTGTGTTCAAGATTATC
>JBKBIU010000190.1:0-3154 GCA_046294065.1 Pseudothermotoga sp. | reverse complement strand
GGGGTAACAGAATAACCTAAGTCTGAATCGATCCCTGGGAAGATCGGACCAGTGTTTACATGAAAAAATACAATCTATGAAAAAAGCATTCTTTGGTAGGTGAATCTATGATCGATGCCATTATTTTTGACATGGATGGTGTTCTGATTGAGACGGAGAGTATTTACAGAGAGACCTTCAAGCAAATTCTTTCGCAATACGGTGTAGTGTACTCGGCTGACTTTTTTCTTCAACTGGCTGGAACTACCATTGAAAGAGGCGGAGCAAAAAAGATCATAGAGCGATTTGGTTTACCTTTGGGCGAGGAACAATTGATAGAAAAGATTTACGAAGTTTTTGATCGTCTTTCACAACAACTACAGCCAAGAGAGGGTGTTACAGAAACAATCAAGATTCTCAAAGCATTGAAAAGGCAAGTAGCAGTTGCCACATCAACGGTGAAGGATGTAGCGTTGGTAAGGCTTAATAGATCTAATTTGATCGATCTCTTTGATGTTGTAGTCTTTGGTGACGATGTACTCAAGAGTAAACCTGATCCTGAAATATATCGTTATACTCTGAAAAAATTGAATGTAGAGAGCCCTCGGGTGGTTGTTTTTGAAGACTCTGTCAACGGCGTAAAATCAGCTATTGATGCTGGAATTGTTAAGGTCTTTGGTGTACTTCATGACCATAATGATCGTCAGTCGCTGATCAAAGCAGGAGTCATGTGTGCAAAGAGGCCGCCGGAAATTTTCTCTCTCTTCTTGCGAAAGTTGTTGTACTTTTGAAAAGATGGGTTATACTATTGAGTAAGATGGGGGGTGTGAAGATGGCTTGCGCAAAGAAACCTGAACCAAAGAAACCCGAAGAAAAACCAAAGGAAACAAAAAAGGAAAAACCCAAGAAATAAGAAGATCCCCCGGCAAATTCCGGGGGATTCATTTATATTTCTGCAACCCATGAGAATCTTTTGAGAAATTCTTCAACACTCATCTTCGCCAGGTTTGCCAACTTTGTAAGCATGTTATTATCCAGCAGATCTTTCTTGGTTAATCTTATCATATAGCCACGTGCAACTCGATAGTGTTCGGAACTGGTATCAACCATGCGTACCTTCGTTCTACCGGTTACTGGATCAATGAGTTCTTCAAAGGGTAAGACTCTAATTCTTCCACTTTCGACACAGATCATGCCACCAGATAGATCTTTCTCAAAATCTCCGAGTAAGAATCTGACTGCACCAAACCCAAGAGTTCTTGTGTAATCGATATCGAATGGAATTGGTCTTGCACACCTCAGTTCATAGCCCAATGTGACATCTATGATATTGATCTTTTCTCCTCGTTCAGCAAAACGCTTTTGGATTTCCCGCTTGAGTATGGTAGCCAGGGGTATCTCACTCAATCTTATATGTCCATGTGGATCTCGTTCAACCGTCACACCAGGGATCTTTGCCAGTTCTTCTGGATCGATCATCTCTCCTATGCCCTCGGCTATTATTGCAAGACCGTCGTTTCTACCCAGTACACGTCTTTTGAGTATCGTAGTTTCAAGTACATCACAGACCTCTGAGAGTGTTATTCTTTCTTTTCTGAATTCCTCACCAATTACAGTTAAGGCTGCACTCGCTGATTTTCCTATCCCAAGCGCTAAGTGTCCAGCTTTTCTGCCCATGGCAACAACAAAGTACCATCTGTTTGTTGTTCTTGAGTCTTGCATCAAATTGTACACGAGCTCCGTACCGAGATGTCGGGCAGTCTCAAATCCAAAGGTTGGCATACCACCAGGCAGAGGTAAATCATTATCAATCGTTTTTGGAACATGTGCAACCCGAATGGCACCTTCACTTATCTTCGATACTGCTGAAGCAGAAAATGCAGTATCATCACCGCCTATGGTCACCAAATAGTTGACCTTCAGATCCTTGAGACTCTTCAAAACATTCTGAAGATCTTCAGCCTTCTTGGTTGGGTTTGCCCTTGAGGTCCTAAGAATTGAGCCACCTTCAATATGAATGCGTGAAACATCTGAAATATTGAGTGAGCGGATCATATCGGTTCTACCTTTCATTAGATGTTCAAAGCCATCATAAATGCCGATGACTTCAAGATCGTTGTTGATAGCCTCAATTGTTACAGCATTTATGACGCTGTTGATACCTGGTGCTGGACCTCCACCTACAAGTATCGCAACTCTTTCAGCCATCTTGGAACACCCCTTTATGAGAGTTTATCTGATAAATTATACCTTATGTGAATTCTTGGTAGAAGTCATTATAAGGATTTGGGGACAGATTTGTTGTGATTAACTTTGGTATTAAAGCGTGAGATGAGAATGACTGTTACGCGTTAACGTGTTCTTCAATAATTTTTCTTCATATCTTCAATCACAAATTCCTTTTGAGCATAGTATCATATTTGCAAAAGGGAGGAAGATTTTTTGAGTACGGTGAGAAATTTCTTTGAGCAAATTTCTATAGAGATGAAGAATGCTAAGAAGTGCAACCGCCCGGTGATCATACCAGGCGGTGTGCATGTGTTGTAGCACACAGCTTAAAGGGAAAAGATCACCGGGCTACCAGAAAGGTAGCCCGGTTTTCTTTTTATAAGGGTAATCTGAAAAAGTAATACTATCCTTCAAAAGGGGGAGTTTGGATGGCAGAGGTTCAGGTTGAAAGTGAAAATCTTGCGCAGAATTTGACAACCAACGCAATCATTGAATTGATCAGTAAATCAAAGAAAAAAACGCCGGTAACTGCTTACGTGAAAGGAAAATTCAGAAAGTCTGATCTTGGCAATCTTCGCTTTTTTGGAACTCAGAGCTTTGGAATAATCATCGGTGAATATGAGGAACTCAGAAAGTTCATTGAGCAGAATCAAAGCAAAATTGAAGACATTTATGTTGAAGTACATGCAAGAAATTCAGCTCTTCCTTTGGCAGATCTGACAAAGTATAATGCAAGAATTGAACCTGGTGCGGTCATTCGGGACCTTGTTCAGATTGGTGATGGTGCAGTCATCATGATGGGCGCTGTTATAAACATTGGTGCGATGATAGGTGAAAAAACAATGATTGACATGAACGCTGTGGTAGGCGGAAGAGCGATCATTGGGAGAAACTGCCATATCGGTGCAGGTGCTGTGATAGCAGGGGTTATAGAACCACCGAGTGC
>JBKBIU010000189.1:0-3155 GCA_046294065.1 Pseudothermotoga sp. | reverse complement strand
AGGTCAACTGACTAATATTGGGGCGGTTCTTGCTGTTCTTGATCTGATCAATGTCAGATACGACAAGAATCTACTAGAGAACTTTTCTCCCATACAGGATAGATTCAAGGTCTCAAAGCATAAAGATATCATCGTGATCAACGATTGTTACAATGCCAGCCTTGAGTCCTTCAAAGTAGCTGTGGATGCCCTCACAAAACTTGGTAAACGTTCATTTGCAGTGGTTGGCTCCATTAAAGAACAAGGAATTTATTCAACGCAAACTCATCAGGAACTTGGTAAGATTCTTGAATCTGTTGATGGTGTGATCGTCTACAATCTTGATCATGAAATCGATAGTATGGTCTGTTCAAAGGAAGTTCTCAGAACAGATGATGAAAAAGAAATAGTTTCTTTTTTGAGGAGAACACTTAAACCTGAAGATGCAGTTTTGTTTAAAGCCTCAAGAGCGGTTCAGATGGAAAGGGTTCTCGCGAGATATTTGGAGGGAAGCGAATGATGATTTTGTATGCAGTTATGAGTTTTGTGATCTGTCTTTTGCTATATCCCTTCTTTATTAATTTTCTCAGAGCAAAAAAAGTTGGAAAGTTTATCCGTGAAGACGGGCCTGATCTTCACGGTTACAAAGCTGGGACACCAACGATGGGTGGCATTCTTTTTGTCTTGGTGGCTGCTACCTTTGCGTTGCTGTCGAATGAGATAGTAGAGATGCTGAGTATGATTTTTTTTGGTCTTATAGGTTTTTTGGATGATTACGCAGGGCTCAGGTGGAGAAAGTCTCTTGGTCTACGCGCGTGGCAGAAGTTTTCTCTACAGGTGGTCTGTTCTGTTTTATTACTCGCCCTGATGGGTACTCATCAAAGGAATGTTTTATTACCGTTTTCACACATCTCTATTGATTTGGGCTATCTATATCCTGTCTTTGCTGTTCTGATTATGGTCGGTTTTAGTAATGCTGCTAACCTGACAGATGGATTGGATGGTCTTTTAGGTAGTGTTTTTCTCACGGCTTCGTTACCGTATTGGTTTTTTCTTAATAGAGGGGCGAATTCATTGCTTTATCTATCTGTCGCAGTGATAGCTTTTCTTTTCTACAATATAAAACCTGCTAAAGTTTTTATGGGTGATACAGGTTCTCTCGCCCTGGGGGGTTTACTTGGAACTGTTGCTGTAAAGACTTCGACTGAGTTATTCTTGATATGTTTT
This sequence comes from Pseudothermotoga sp., assembly GCA_046294065.1. Classification (GTDB taxonomy): domain Bacteria; phylum Thermotogota; class Thermotogae; order Thermotogales; family DSM-5069; genus Pseudothermotoga_B. The sequence continues at coordinate 1,949 of JBKBIU010000189.1, read as the reverse complement.
GCACCAATTCTTGTTTTGGAAGTTCTGAGTGTCATGTTGCAAGTCAGCAGTTTCAAATTGTTCAAGAAGAGAATCTTCAAGATGTCACCGATTCATCATCATTTTGAGCTACTCGGTTGGAAAGAGGAAAGGATCGTTCAAATCTTTTCTTTAGTTAATCTGACGCTTGCATTGTTCACTCTGCTGGGGGTTCAGTCGATGTGAAAAAAATCTGGATAAATTTGTTGTTTCTCCTGCTGATTGGTTTAACCTTTTATGCTTATGAAACAAAAAGTATCTATGTGGGTCTTGGATATTCAAGAATCTCTTTCAATGATGGCATAATTTGTGTTGTTAGATCAAAACCGGCTTCTGTGATTGTTTTGACGTCAGATGGTAGATTCATCAGCGAAATAGCTATTGGGTTATCATACCCAATAAACGCCATACATCGATCGGGCATGGTCTTTGTTTCGGATTATTACAAAGCTTCAGTGTTAGTCTATACAATCTTCGGTAGACTGATCAAAAAGATTAACGTTGGGACGTACCCAACAACCATCAAATTGGATAAAAACAAGATCTATGTGGCATGTTCGGGAGACAAATCTGTCTACAGAATAGATACCAATTCTTTAGATGTAGAGAATCAGTACAACTTTGATTCGGCTTCGCTATATTTTGAGATCTTCCATGACAAACTGGTTTTTCTCTACTATTTTGATACTGATAAAACTTACGAAGTGATCACGACAGATCAGAAACGTACGCAGCTTAGAATCAACAACTTGAGAAACCCTATTCGTTATTTTGAGAAAAACGATCGTGCTTATATCCTTGGTTATACCGATGGCATCGTAGTGTGCCTAAAAGATGGTAAAGAGATATGGCGAGTGAATTCATCAGATTTCGCAAAGGACATGATTTTGACTGACAACTACATAGTCGTTACGAGCTTACTTGAATCTGTAGCAACGATGATTTCTTATGATGGTAAGATTGTAAAAAAGATACCTTTGCCCAATCCCACACACAAAATCTGCCGAGTCAAAGACAAATTGGTCCTTCTGAATCATCTTCCAGGTCAAGTTTACGTTTATGACCCTAAGAACGGTGTTGTTAAAGATCTCGATGTTGGAACCTATGCTATAGATATGGTACAAATATCAGAGTATGAGGTTGCCGTTCTTTGTTCTGATTCCGGTGAGCTTTATATACTCAATTTGATGTAAAGTCCTTGCCAATTTTCGTTCAAGATAGCTATCGGCACCTTTCTGTTACACAAAATACCCTAAAAAGGTTGTATGATGAGCTGAAAGGTTCGACTGGACTTTAACCAGTATGTAGAACAATCCCATTACGAGCTAAGAAAGGTCCTGAAATGAAGAATTGTTCCGTGTGGGCGAATTTTTTTGTCCTTTTGGGTAAATCGCAGGAAAAAGCTCATCGTTGCAACTTTGGTAATCCTTGAGGGCTAACCTCAGGGGCAATGAGCCCCGAGGTAATCACGACTTTGAAACGATGTAGTCCACAACGTCTTTCACCGTGGAGATCTTCTCAAGATCAGAGTCATCGATTTTGACACCAAGTTCTTCTTCCAAAGCCATTACTAGATCTACAAGATCGAGTGAGTCTGCCTTTAAGTCATCTACAAGCTTACTTGTTTCAGTGATTTCTTTCTCATTCACACCAAGTTTTTCAGATATGATTTTCGTTACTTTGTTTAATACTGTCATTCTGTCCATGCTTTTACCTCCCTTTTGCATAACTCGAAAAGAATTATACAAAGCAAAGTTAGTTGCGTCAAATTGATCTTTTTCTTTCTTTGTATTTATAAAGGAAGCAATCAAAGGTGGATAAGACAGCGAATCACAGTCGTTTTTCATTCCTCGTTGTCAATTTTATTTGTAAAATCAACTTCCTAAATTGAAGCTTTGCAAGATAGATCGTAGAGTTAAGGCATTTTGCAT
>JBKBIU010000006.1:0-19050 GCA_046294065.1 Pseudothermotoga sp. | reverse complement strand
GCCGTAGTTTTTCCACACCCAGATTCGCCGACCAAAGCAAAAGTTTTACCTTTCTTGACCTCAAAACTCACGTCGTCAACAGCCTTGATTTCGGCAACGGTCCTCTTTATGAAGAAACCTTGTTTAACTGGAAAATACTTTTTCAGATTCAGAACTTGAAGCAATATTTCAGACATCTTATTCGTCACCTCTCACTGGGTTAAAGCAACGCACGAAATGACCAGGTTCTATCTCTTCCATGGGTGGAATGGCCGCTTGACATTTCTCCGTTCTTTTGGGGCACCTCGGTAGGAAAGTACAAACCTTTGGAATGTCAATCATTCTAGGTGGTTGACCTGGTATGGGCTCGAGACGATCAATCTTTCTATCTATTCTTGGTACACTTCTGAGAAGCATGTTGGTGTATGGATGTACTGGTCGATAGAAGATATCCTCGGCAGAGCCAAATTCAACTTGTTTTCCACCGTACATCACCATAATCTTGTGCGCCATGCTTGCGATGACACCAAGATCATGTGTTATGAAAATCATAGCTGTTTTCAATCTTTCTTGCAAATTCCTCATTAAATCCAAAATCTGAGCTTGAATAGTCACATCTAATGCCGTTGTTGGTTCGTCAGCGATCAGTACAGAGGGATTGCAGCTCAGAGCTATGGCAATGACGACTCTTTGTCTCATACCACCACTGAACTCGAATGGATAAGATTTCATTCTTTTCTCTGGTTCAGGTATCTGAACAAGTTGCAACATTTCGACGGCTCGCTTGTAAGCCTCTGACTTTGAAACACCTTGATGTTGAACTATTGTTTCCATCAATTGATCGCCTATCGTGTATAGAGGATTAAGTGAGGTCATTGGATCTTGAAAAACCATGCTTATCTCTTTTCCTCTTATTTTATACATTTCATTTTCTGGAATTTCCAATATATTGGTACCTTTGTAAATTATCTGCCCGTTAACTATCTTGCCGGGTGATTTTATCAGTCTCATAACAGATTTGACTGTAACACTCTTTCCCGAACCGGTCTCACCCACTATTCCAAGTACCTCCTGAGGTGCAAGATCAAAGCTTACATCGTCGACAGCTGCCACAACTCCTTCTTCCATATAGAAATAGGTTGACAAGTTCTTCACCGAAAGTACGGCTTCCAAATTAGTTCCCTCCCAGTGTTGTATCAATAAATAAGTCCTTTGACATCGGATCAAAGACAAAGCTCAGTTTGTCAGAATTTACATCACTCACTTCTACTCGAATCGGTAAGACAAGGTACCCTTTATCAAAAACTTTTACTTTTTCTACTAGAATAGTTTTTATCATATCAATTCTATAATTGTCAAATAGTGCAAAATTTCGGAGCTTCAACTCAAACAAGACCGAGTTTTCACCGGTATTTAGGAGTATTTTTCTGTAAAATGATGCCCTTTCAATCATTCTTACCGATTTAGGATTTAAATCAAGATACATTGACACTTGCTCTACAGCTTCATCGACTACTTGATCTTTCCAGTCAAGAAAAAGTGTTTGTCCTTCGTGTATTATTCTATCATCAAATATCAAAAGAGAAGCTTTGTTGGGACTTTCAACAACACTGTATTTAAGACCAGCATCCTTTAGGGAAAGAACAACAATCCTTTCAAGCTCTCTATCGCATTCAAAATAAACGCTCAATACAGTCTTTCCAGATAGTTTAGCAAAAAGTATCATTATTACTAGAAAAGTCAGGAATCCTATTAGGCTAATCCTTCTGGTCATCTTTCCCAACAAAATGACAGGCAACGAAATGGTTCGGTTCAACTTCTCTCAACTGAGGTTCAGCAGCCGTGCATATCTCTTGACTCATATAACATCTTGTGTGAAATCGACATCCTGAAGGTGGATTTATAGGACTTGGCACATCTCCTTTCAAGATGATTCGTTCTTTCTTGATATTTGGGTTTGGTATGGGTATAGCACTCATAAGAGCTCGCGTATATGGATGCAATGGTTTGTCAAACAAATCTTTCTTTGGTGCCGATTCTACAATCTTTCCAAGGTACATCACAATAACTCTGTCACTGACATATTTGATCACAGACAAATCGTGAGATATAAAAAGATAAGTCAGCTTATGTTCCTTCTGAAGATCTTTCATTAGATTTATTACCTGTGAACGTATTGACACATCGAGCGCTGCAACGGCTTCATCGGCTATTATCAATTTTGGCGAAAGTGCCAGTGCCCTTGCTACTCCTATCCTCTGACGCTGACCTCCAGAAAATTCATGTGGGAATCTGTAAATGTATTCGCCGCTTATCCCAACATCTTCCAAAACAGTTTTTACTTTTTCGATTACTTCCTTTTCATTCTTCACCAATTTGTGCGTAAGTGGACCCTCACCCACGATAGTTTTCACACGAAGTCTGGGATTAAGAGAACTATATGGGTCTTGGAAAACTATTTGAAGATCTCTTCTGAATTTCTTCCTTTTTTCATCCATGTTTGAGAGCATCAGGGATAAGAATCTTGTTGCTGAACCTTTCGCATCACCGAAAAAGATCTCGGCGTACCTTCGATCCACTCCATCCAAAGAATTCATGAGTAAATCTAGCGAACCTTTTTCTTTGAGCAACTTTTGAAATCTCTCCACGTAGTTTTTCTTCAAATAAGATCTTGCTTTTGAGGAAGGAAGAAAGTAATATGTCGTATCCTCATCTGCGACAATGATCCTTCCTGAGGTAGGTTCATACAAGCGCAACAATGTCATACCTATCGTTGTCTTTCCACATCCAGATTCGCCAACAAGGCCAACGGTTTCACCTTCAAAGATATCAAAGGAAACATCATCTACTGCCTTAACCCAGGCTACAATGCGTTTGAAAATCCCTGCTCTGATGGGAAAATACTTTACAAGATGTTCTATTTTCACAAGCGGTTTCATTGCTCATCACCAGCCTCTTTTTCCTTTGCCTGTTCAACTTTCTCCCAAAAGAAACACCTTACAAAATGACCATTGACGACCTCTATCAACTCTGGTTCTTCTACACTACATTTTTCCTGTGCAAATTCGCATCTTGGATGAAATTTGCACCCACTTGGAAATTTTAAAGGGTTTGGTACTATACCTGGGATGTTATACAAGCGCGTTTGTTCCACATCAAGCCTTGGTATAGCATGCAGAAGTCCCCAGGTGTATGGATGTTTTGGATCGTTGAATAGTGTTTTTACGTCGGTGTATTCTACGGCCTTTCCAGCATACATCACAACAACGCGATCTGCATTTTCAGCAATCACGCCCATGTCGTGTGTAATAAGGATTATTGCCATACCATATTCTTTTTGAAGTTGTTTCATCAATTCCATTATCTGGGCTTGGATAGTAACATCAAGAGCTGTCGTGGGTTCGTCCGCGATGAGGATCTTTGGCTTGCAAGACAGTGCCATTGCTATCATGGCTCTTTGACGCATTCCACCGGAAAGTTCATGTGGGTACTCGTTTATTCTCTTTTCCGGTTCGGGAATGCCTACTTTTCTGAGCAAGTCAACTGCCATTTTTTTTGCAGTTGTTTCGTCGACTTTTTGATGCAGGACAATAGCCTCAACGATTTGTTCGCCTATTGTGAAAACAGGATTAAGTGCCACCATGGGTTCTTGAAAGATCATCGCAATATCCTTACCACGTATTTTTCTCATGGATTCTTCTGGTATCTTGGTTAAATCATTACCATCAAAGATTATTGACCCTTCAACGATTTTTCCTTTTTCATCAAGTATTCGAAGTATGGAAAGAGAAGTGACACTCTTACCACATCCTGATTCGCCAACGATCCCAAGGGTCTCACCCTGAAAAACTTCAAAATCTACACCGTCTACAGCCTTGACAATTCCATCTTCTGTATAAAAATACGTTCTTAGATTCTTTACGGTGAGTATGGGTTGCTTCACATTATCACTCCTTTTTATCCTCTAAGCCTCGGGTCAAAAACATCTCTCAGTGCGTCACCAACAAGGTTCCAGGCAAGAACAAATAAAACCATAGCTGTTCCTGGATAAACAATTGCATACCAATATTTGAATGCCTCACCAGAGGCACCAAGCAGCCAATTTCTAGCGAAGTTTAGTAATGACCCCCAATCTGCATACCCCACAGGAGCTCCAAGGCCAAGAAAACTCAAAGCGGCTGCTGTTATCACGAGTGACCCAATCCTCATCGTTGCCTGTATGATCACGGGAAATATGGTGTTTGGCAAGACGTGTTTCAGTATAACCAGATAATCACTGACTCCCAATGCTCTTGCGGCAAGCACGTATTGCTCCTCTCTGACCTGTAAAATGTTCCCTCTTATAAGCCTGGCTGTCGCCATCCAACCGAAGGTTATCAAAGAAATCATTACCTTATTTAGACCCATGCCAAGAAATGCTGTTACAACAATTGCTGCCAATATGTAAGGGATTGACAAAAATATATCCGTTATTCTCATGAGTATTTCATCCAACCAACCACCAAAATATCCTGCAACAGAACCTATTAACAATCCTATGACTGTCGAAGTGAGAGTAACGATCAAACCGACTTTGAAAGCCGTTCTTGTACCCCATATGACACCATAGAAGATATCTCTTCCATCTATTACACCAAATGGATGCTCAGCTGTTGGTGGTTGTGGTGTTTTATCCCACGTCGCTATAGGAATCATGTAAGGGTCGTAGGATTGGGGCGGACATATGATTGGAGCGATTATTGCGATTATGGTGAAAAATATGAGCAGTGAAAAACCAAGAACAGCAGATGGATTTCGCATCAACCTCTTTATCATCCTTTTGGTCTCTGTTCTCACAGTTTCGACCTCCTCAGCTGAAACGAATTCTTGGATCGACAGCAGCGTAGAGTATATCGATTACGAGATTGCCAATAACTAAGATTAGCGAATAGAAGAGTGTAGAAGCCATGATGGAAGCATAATCAAGTTGTGTGGCAGCAGTTGCAGTAAAGCTACCCATACCGGTTCTGTTGAAGACCATTTCTACAATAACGGTACCTGCAAAGAGTTGTATCACCATACCTCCGCCCACTGTGATAACAGGTATCATCGCATTCTTACGCGCATGTTTGTTGATCACAACATTTTCGGCCAATCCTTTGGCTCGTGCTGTGCGTATATATTCTTTGGTCAGTACTTCGAGCATACTCGAACGTGTGATTCTCAGCAAATATGCCCACCACAACCATGAAAGAGTCAAGATAGGTGCAATCAGGTGCAAAAGGGCATCAACAAAAACATCAAATCTTCCGTTAAGTAACGCGTCTAATGTTACCAAAGAAGTGAATCTTCTAAACTCTGGGGATTTCACCACCGTGTCAGCCCAAAAACTCAGATTTCCAGGTGGGAACCAGCCCAGTACACTGTAGAAGATCATTAATACGAGCAAACCGAAAACGAAATCAGGGAAACTCCAACCAACTACAGCAAAGATCCGAACGAAATGGTCTACGAACTTGTCTCGATTCACGGCTGCTATTATACCCAGCCAAACTCCAACAAAGACTACAGGAATTATCGAGTAAAGAGCAAGTTCAACTGTCCAGGGTAACCTGTTCAAGATCGCATCTTTGACAGGTTCTTTACCGACGACAGACCAACCAAGATCACCACTCAAGGTATTCTTTAGCCATTTTACGTACCTGACAACCATCGGGTCTTTCAATCCGTATTTTTCTTTTATCTTCTCAAGTTGGTTTGGAGTCAGTTTGTCCAAAAGCCCAGGGTTGACATAAGCTGCTAAAAGCCTATCTGAACCCAGACTCTGTATCATCCCAAAAACAATTAGTGATATTCCAAACAAAATCAACGGTAAGAGTAAAAACCTTCTTATGACATAAGCAACCAAAGATCACACCTCCTTATGACACTTTGAATCGGTCAGACAAAACCTTTAATTCCCTCACCATATCTGTTAATTCATCGACTCTCCCTGAGAGGTCCTGAGTATTACCTGCTTGTTCAACGGCACTTTGTGTCACCTCACCAATTATCTTAGATACCGCTTCAATGTTTTTGGTTATTCTATCTACAGCTGTCGTTATTTCTTCTATAGCACCGCTTTGCTCTTGACTTGTTGCAGCAAGATCATTTGCTGCCAATGTGAACTCCTCTATATCTTTTACCATATTTTCTATCTGCTGTGTGTTTTCTTGTAAAGTTTTCATTGAATCTTGGATTTGGTTCACAACAGCTTGTCCTCCTTGAGCTACCAGAAGACTTTGTGATTTGATTTGTTTTAAGATGTCGCTCACTTCCTGAGTGGCACTTCTACTTTCTTCAGCGAGCTTTCTTATTTCATCTGCAACAACTGCAAATCCTCTTCCCGCTTCCCCTGCGCGTGCAGCTTCTATGGCAGCGTTCAGCGCAAGCAAGTTTGTCTGTTCTGCGATGCTGTATATTGCATCAGTTATATCACCGATGCGATTAGAAAGGTCAACCAATTTTTGCACCACTTGCATGGACATCTGGCCACTTTCTGCTGTTTGTTTCATATGCTCAGTTAGTTCTTTCATAGAATCCTTAGTTGAAAAAGCCTTGCTTTTGAGTTTTTCAGAGTTTTCAGCAAGTTTTGAAGCGTTCTTGGCGGTATTCTGTGCGCCAGAAGATATCTCCTCCATACCTGAATTGACCTCTGAAACGGATGACACAATTTCTTCTACCCTTTCATTAGCAGCTTGTGCAGACTTCTGCGCCTTATCCGATACCGAGATTGCCTCTTGCATGCTCTCACCGACTTTGCTGGAAAAAGCTTCGATCCTATCGCTGAGATTCTTGATCTTCGTTACACTGTCTTTGAGATTTTCAGTGACAAGCAAGAATGCCTCTGAGAGTTTACCTATCTCATCTGAGCTTTTAATTCTTTCATTGATTGTTAGATCACCTTGTGCCACACGCTGAGCCGCGGTTGTCAAAGTCTGCAAGGGCTTCGTAATTCTCCTAGTGAAAATCATTCCTACAACAATGCTTGCAAATATGACAATTCCAGAGGCTATCAACGACGTCCACAGAGTTTGCAAGAACACTTCCTGCAGTTCTCTGTATGGCATTGTTAAAACGAGAACCCAGTTTGCTGAAGGTACTGGAGAAATTGTGGCAACTTTTTTCTCTTTATCCAACTCATAAATAGTGGCAGAATACTGTGTTTTCTTGATCTTGTCTTCTAATGGCTTGAGCGAACCGTTGATTTGTGTCAGGACCTTACCAATGTATTCTTGTCTTGGATGTGCCAGTACAGTGGCTTCAAAGTCACACAAGAAAGCATATCCTGTTTTACCATATTTGATTGATTCAATCATCTGCCAGAAATTTTCTTGAGGTATCACAGCGGCGAACAGACCCGCTGTGTTTCCACTGTAATCTGTAATCTTGATTGCGAGAACAACAGATTTGATTCCTTGCCAATTGAAATTATCCTGTACATAGAAATTCTGGTTTTCGAGTACGATTGATTTGAAAAACCTAAATTGTGAGACATCCATCTCCTGTTCATTGTATGTAAAGGTCTTACCCTGCAAATTTGATAAAAGATAATCAGAAAAGCCAAGCTTTTTAAGATTGTCCCCGTGAGATTTCAAAGCCAGAACGACCATGGCCTTTTCGAAAATCATGAGATAGCTTTCAAAATTAGACGCAATTGTTGAAAGCTCAGATAATCTCTGCTTGAACCAGTGATCTAACACGAGCGCCTCTCTGTCAGTCTTCTGTTCCATCGCACTTGTTGCAAAATTCATGAGACGCTGTTGCATAGAAATGATGTTAAGCACGGTGACAATTCCTACGCCGGCAATCACGAAAACCACTACAAGCAAAATTATCTTCGCACGCACTGACATACACCATACCTCCCTCAGGCACGGGCAATACAATATACGGTGATGGACCTAGCCCCAGTATCTTTCAAAACTCTTGCGCACTCCTTAACTGTAGAGCCAGTTGTATAAACATCATCAATCAGTATTATGTCTTTGTAAATTCTAGAGATAGCTGAAAAAGAATTCTTAACGGAACTTCGTCTTTCTTCTAATGTCATACCCCTCTTGTTTGACTTCGAACGAGATTCAAGAGTCTTTTTTGCCACAATACCAGTCATTTTAGAAACACTCTTGGCGATCAAAGCCATTGTATCAAAACCGCGCTCTTCCAAGGAAGCCAAACTTGAAGGCACCCAAGTGATAAGCTGGGCATCGGAAGGATAGGTGTTCATAGTTTTCACCAAGAATGAAGCGAGAACTCTATTCAAACGCCAGTGGTGGGAATTTTTATAAAGTAGGATCAGATCACGTAGTTTTGAATCGTATCGACCATAGAAATATGCTTTGAATAGACTGTCACTCTCATGCAACACAATAGGACCACTCGAAAGATCATTTAGGCAAGCTGAACAGAGCAGTTCATAATATTTTATTTGTCGATTGCACAAAAGACAATAATTTGGTAGAACTAGTTCAACCAACCCCAAAATTCTTGCAACCTCGACCTTTCAGGATAGTAGACAACCAAAAGCCTTCGGCTTGATTCTATCACAAATCAGGATCGACAGCAAAAAGCTCGCTTATCCTTTTATGGACAATCATGTCATACTCACTACACAGCAAAAAGGCTTTCACACACAATTTCCTTCTCTGCTGCAAAACAACATCACCGCATCGATCTATTGATTCAACAACAATTGTATAATCCTTATAATCACATACTGGCACTACGTCTCTATAGTTTTTTGCTGCGGCTCTAAGCAGTGCGACGCCGCCTATATCTATCGATTCGAGTAATTCTTTCTCATCAAAACTTTGCACCAAAGGCCTAAGGTTCACAACAACCATATCAATAGGTTGAACACCAAGTTCATAGAGTTGTTGCAGGTGCTCTTTTTTGGAAGGTTTTGCAAGCACAGCTGCAAAGATCTTCGGGTGGAGTGTTTTTACTCTTCCATCTAAAAGTTCGTGATAACCTGTCAGTTGTTCTACCTCTTCGACACTTATTCCATTTTCTTTGAGAAAAATGGAGGTACCATGTGTTGCAAGTATTGATACACCTCTCTTTGACAGTTCTCTTGCAAAGTCCAGCAACCCAGTTTTGTCCCAAACACTCATCAAAACTTTTTTTATGTTCAACTGATCACGCTCCAAACACAATTCTATCAAAAAAGGCGGCATGAAAGCCGCCAAATTTTCCTTTTCATTCTTTTTCTTAGTTTTCCTTCTTGTCGACAATCAGTAAATTTGCGACAATACCAACCAGTGCCGCTAAACTCAAGCCTTTCAGTTCAACAGGACCGATTTTTAAGGACGCGCCGCCTATTCCAATTGTCAATATCAAAGATGCCACAAGAAGGTTCTTTGCCTTAGAAAAATCTACCTTTGCGTTTACAAGTGTCCTGATACCAACTGAGGCTATCATTCCAAACAGTATCAAGCTTATACCACCGATAACACAACTTGGTACGGTTCTCAGCAAGCCACCAAACTTTGAAACGAACGCAACAATTATGGCAATGATCGCTGCACCCCTTAAGACTCTTGGATCATAGACACGTGTAAGGGCAAGAACACCCGTATTTTCGCTGTACGTCGTATTTGCTGGACCGCCAAGTAATCCTGCAATAGATGTTGCCAAACCATCGCCAATTAGAGTTCTATGCAAACCGGGGTATTCAAAGAAATTCTTGCCTACTACAGCGCCATTGGTTGTTATATCACCTATGTGCTCCATGAAAGTTGCTATCGATACAGGAGCAATCATTGCTATTGCTGTCCCGTCAAACTTCGGAAAGATGAACTTCGGTATGCTAAACCAACTAACCTGATTCAAGGCAGAACTGTCAACTTCTTTAAGAAATAGAGCAAAGACATACCCCACGATGACTCCTGACAAAACGGGGACGAGACTCCAAAAACCTTTTAAGAAGATAGAAACCACTATGACGGTTACAATGACTACTACTGCAATCAACCAATTCGTACTAGCCATTTGGATTGCAACAGGACTCAATGTAAGACCTATCACGATAATCATGGGTCCTGTGACAACAGGTGGAAAGAGTTTCTTAACCCTTTCAATTCCCAGTATCCCTACAGCCAACGCGAAGAGTAAATACACAAGACCTGCGGCAAAGATGCCACCTGTTGCATATGAGAGGTCGCCGAACTTCTCCTTAACCATGATCACAGGTGCTATGAAAGCAAAGCTCGATCCAAGAAAGACTGGAACGACTCCTGCGGTGAATGAATGAAACACAAGTGTTCCGATGCCGGCCGTGAACAAAGCAACAAGGGGATCAAGACCAGTGAGTAGAGGTACTAAGACCGTTGCTCCAAACATAGCTACAAAATGCTGAAGAGATAAGACAAGATACTTCCAACCAGTTACGCGTTGCTGAACAAGCGAAGCTTGGGCTTCCATTTTTATCCTCCTTCCTGCCCTCTCAGGAGCAAATTAAAGGATCCTCGAAAAGTGTATCATCGAGTAGTTAATCTGTCAATGGTTTTGGTTGGTGAGGGTTATGGTATAATGATGGTAAAGATTTATCTATGGTATTTAAGATTATCTATTAGGAAATGGAGGTGTTGAGATGTCACGTGTGATAACTTTTGGAGAAATAATGATGAGGCTTGCAACGCCTAATTATTTAAGACTCGTTCAGACTAATCAGCTTGAGATTACATACGCAGGTGCCGAAGCGAATGTAGCTGTTTCGCTCGCGAATTTTGGCGTAGACGCAGCATTCATCACTAAATTGCCAAACAACGACCTTGGTCAAGCGGTCTTAAGAACTTTGAGACAATACGGTGTAAATACTTCCTACATAACTTTTTCAGATGGAAGACTGGGCTTATATTTTCTCGAGACAGGCTTTTCTCAAAGGCCTTCGAAGGTTATATATGACAGGGCGAATTCGGTCTTCGCATTGTCAAAGCCTGAAGATTTCAATTGGGATGAGATTTTTAAAGATGCAACCTGGTTCCATTTTACTGGTATAACACCTGCCTTAGGTGACAATCTTGTGGAATCTTGCAAGAGAGCACTTCAAAAAGCAAAGGAGAAAAACATAACGGTTTCCTGCGATCTGAACTACCGTGCAAAGTTGTGGAGTGAACAAAAGGCACGACAGGTCATGACAGAACTCGTTAAATATGTAGATGTGCTTTTTGCAAACGAGGAGGATGCAGAGAAAGTATTTGGAATTCGTGCAGATGATTCGAACATCGTCGAAGGAAAATTGAGTCTGAAAGGATACGAGCAGGTATGTCGCAGATTGCAGGAAACATTCGGTTTAAAAAAGGTTGCCATAAGTCTAAGAGAGAGCATCGTTGCGAACGTGAATGGCTGGTCGGGGGTTCTCTTGGATGGCGATCGTTTCTATCAGAGCAAACAATACACAGTTCACATTGTTGATCGAGTAGGAGCAGGTGATTCATTCGCTGCTGGTTTGATATACGGAATAATAAACCATATGGAACCACAGCAATCTTTGGACTTCGCAGTTGCGGCATCTTGTTTGAAACATACGATAATCGGTGATTTCAACCAAGTAACATTGGAAGAGGTTAAAAAGCTTGCCAAAGGCGAAGGATCGGGACGAGTGGTGAGATGAATGGCGATAGGATCTGTTGAAAAGGCTTTGAAGATTCTTGAATTCATAATAACTAAGAAGAATGGCGCGAGAATCCAAGATATTGCCGATCATTTAAAAATATCCTCTCCAGCGGTCTATAAACATCTTGAAACCCTTGTCCGGGCTGGTTATGTGTGTAAGGAACCACACAGTCACAAATATTTACCATCTTACAAAATAGTCGAGCTTGGAAGCATAATCCTCAGAAATGTTCAAATTAGGGAAATTGCGCATCCTTTCTTGGTGGATCTCATGGAAAAAACTGGCATGACTATTCATTTTGCACTGAGAAACGGTTATGAAGGCGTTTATGTTGATAAAATAGAAAGTGCTCGAACGATACCTACGGTGTCACGAATAGGAATGAGGATGAGGCTGTACTCTACAGGTTTTGGTAAAGCAATCTTGGCATTTCTGTCAGATGAAGAGCTGGATGACTATTTTGCCAAAGTGAAACTTGAGCGGCAAACTCCTCATACAATAACCGATGTAGAAAGGTTGAGAAAGGAACTCTCCGTTGCCAAACAAAAAGGTTACGCTATTGATAACGAAGAAAATGAGCCTGGTATAATGTGTATTGGTGCTCCAGTGTTTGATTACACAAATTCTGTTATAGGAGGAATAAGTGTCACGGGAGCCGCAAGTTTTTTCAGTGATCAGATGATAGATATTGTTGCAAATGAGGTTGTCAAAACGGCACGTGAAATTTCCAAAAGGCTTGGGGCATCTATTTGAATGAATTGATCACCCCACCTCTAAAGTAAACGATCACTTGGTACCATATGATGATCTTTAGGAGGTGGTAGAATGCGGTTAAGATTTATCTTTGGTACATGTGAAGTTATCGCCGAACTCGATGAAAACAAAGCTCCAATGACAGTCGATGCCATCAGAAAATGTCTGCCCATTAAAAGTGTTGTGAACAGATGGGGTGACGAGATTTATTTCGAGACACCCGTAAAGATCACGGCAGATGAAAACAGCAAAGATGTAGTAGAAGAAGGGGACGTGGCATTTTGGATACCGGGGAAGGCTATATGCATCTTCTTCGGTAAGACGCCCATAAGTGACGAGAAGATTAGGCCAGCCAGTGCTGTGAACGTGTTCGGCAGAATAAAAGAGGGTTTAGAACTATTAAAGGGAATCAAATCTGGTACTAAGGTGATTGTTCAAATCGACTAAATTCTCCTCCTGTGGTAACATAATTTTAGAAAGGAGGAGAATCAGTGAATCAAAAAACATTATTTTATATACTCATTGCATTCATAGTTTTCTTTATCGCCACGCAGTTGATCACGACCTTGACACAAAAACCACCTTTTGAGATAGCCTATTATAGGAGTATTATGGAGTACGATTACACAGGCCAGGCTACGTTCACAGCAACGGCTGGCCTTTTTTTCAAAGACAAAACTAAGCAGCAGCAATATGTCAGTCAGTACCAACAAGCTTCTACGTCGACTTTCAAGAATTATTTCGATGACATCAGCAAAAAGATAGGAAGGCAGATAGATGTGATATCCATGAATTCAACTGTCACAGAAAGGTCAGGCATACTTGAAATCTTGGAAGTCGCACGATTGTCGAATGTAGCATTGGTTCAAGATGGTATCGTTGACACGTCATTGAAAGACGTATCCATATACTCTGTTAACGATTCACAGATCACAGTTGTCATTCCACAGGATGCTCAGATACTTACAATAGAACCAACGCCGACCAAGGTCGTTTCGAACCAGATTTACTGGCAACCCAGTCAAGCCTCTATGATTTTTCCAAGGGTTATCTTTAAGAAAGGTGAGAAAAATTGATAGATCATTTTCTTCAGTTGATCAAATCTTCAAAACATGTAGTTGTTCTCACTGGAGCGGGAATAAGTACACCAAGTGGTATACCAGATTTTCGAAGTCCTACCGGGCTTTATTCAAAGTATCCTGAAAACATCTTTGACATAGAGTACTTTTACCGTGACCCTAAAGGGTTCTACAAATTTTGTAAAGAGGTCCTAATACCGATGACTGATGTGAAACCAAATACTGCACATTTCATGCTCGCAAAGCTTGAACAAAAAGGTATTCTGAAAGCAGTGATCACTCAGAATATAGACGGTTTGCATCAAAAGGCAGGAAGTAAAAATGTTATAGAATTGCATGGTAGTGTATATGAGTATTACTGCACTCGATGTTCAAAACAATTCAATATCTCATCGGTCAAAGAAATGCTTGAGGTTTCAGATCTTCCATTGTGTAGCTGTTCAGGAGTGATCAAACCAAAGATTGTCTTTTTCGGGGAGTCACTACCACAAGAGGCTCTGTACCATGCTCAAGATCACTCTAAAAGGTGTGATTTAATGATCGTAATGGGGAGTTCTTTGGTTGTCTATCCTGCGGCACAACTTCCTTTCATTGCGAAAATGAAAGGTGCAAAGGTTCTGATCGTGAACAAAGGTAAAACCGGTTTTGACGACTTGTGTGATTTAAAGATACAAGAAGATCTTTCTCTGTTCGCTGAGAGGTGCTTCATGGCAGATCCGGGTCTTTTCAGTTGAACAACTTCGTTTTATACTACATAAGGTAATCGAAAGGTCAAGGAGCGAAGTAGATGGATGGAAGAGTAGCAGTCTTTGGGAAGGTGAATGTAGATACTTTTTTGTACATCGATCAAATACGAATAGGGGAAAACCACATGTGTCAGCAGACGCTGGTTGATATCGGTGGGAAAGGAGCCAACACAGCAATTGGCCTTGCGAAACTTGGCATTGACTGTCATTTAGTGGCTTGTGTAGGTAACGATGCCATTTCGCAGAGTGTAGTCAAAAAATTAGAAAAAACTGGCGTTGACACTTCATTCATCAAATCTTGCAACGCCCAGACAGGTAAGACATTTGTTGTCGTTGAATCAAACGGTAGAAACACCATGTTTCACATACTGGGAGCGAACAGTCACTTGAGCCCCGAAATGATAGACTGGACCTTTTTAGAAAGGTCGACTGCTGTTTTCCTTCAGTTAGGTATTCCTATTGACACCGTGCGAGAAATAGTAGTGATGTCAAAACGAAACGGAAAATATGTCTACATAGACCCGGCTGGGTTCGTAGATGAATCTTTTCCAGA
The DNA here is from genome assembly GCA_046294065.1 of Pseudothermotoga sp. Classification (GTDB taxonomy): domain Bacteria; phylum Thermotogota; class Thermotogae; order Thermotogales; family DSM-5069; genus Pseudothermotoga_B. The sequence goes on along the minus strand of JBKBIU010000006.1, from coordinate 4,305 downwards.
GATCGTTGCTTATGCCGATACCATAGCACCAAATGAAAATGAACTCCTGAGGATGACGAAAGAAACCGATATAGAAAAGGCTGCTAAGAAGCTTTTGTCTTTTGGCGTTGAGGAAGTTGTTGTGAAATTAGGATCAAAAGGCGCCACTTTTTTCTCAGAAAAGACATCTATTCACGTTGATGCATATAAGGTTGATGTAGTTGATACAACTGGAGCTGGCGATGCATTCAATGCGGCTTATATTACGGGTAAAATGAAAAAACTTTCCTTGAAGGATACTTTAAAGCTTGCAGTGGCAGCATCAGCTATCTGTGTTACAAGGCAAGGTACATCCAGTGCAAGCCCAACTAAGGAAGAGTTGCTCGAATTTCTCAAAAAAATGGAAGAAAGAGACCTATTAGCTGCTTTATGAAAAGAGGTGAGCCTTTGAAAAAATACGTTGTTGTGACTGGCGGTGTGTTGAGTGGCGTTGGCAAAGGCATTTTCTCCGCCTCCCTTGCGAGATTGCTCAAAGAATGTAATGTGAAAGTCAATGTTCTGAAAATAGATCCATATTTGAACGTCGATGCTGGAACGATGAATCCTAACCAGCACGGAGAGGTCTTTGTAACGGAAGATGGATACGAAGCAGACTTAGATCTTGGGCATTACGAACGATTTCTAGGCGAGAACATGAGTAGAAAGAACAATATAACTGCAGGACAGGTTTATTCAACTGTTGTACAGAGAGAAAGAGAAGGGGGTTATCTTGGTTCAACGGTTCAGATAGTTCCTCATGTAACCACAGAAATTAAGAAAAGGATCGAATCACTCGAGGGGGAAGTGAATGTCATCGAAATAGGTGGAACAGTTGGAGATATAGAAAGCGAGGTCTTCTTGGAGAGCGTTCGTGAACTTGCGCTGGAAAAATCTTCAGATGACTTTTTGTTTATACATGTTACATACGTGCCATATTTGAAAGCCTCCAATGAGTTCAAAACAAAACCAACACAGCAGTCAGTTCAGTTACTTCGAAGATCTGGAATAAACCCGGATATGATAGTCATCCGATCTGAAAATTCAGTTAACGGTGATAGCCTCAAGAAAGTGGCACTTTTTGGTGGTGTACCAATTGATATGGTGATAAATTTGCCCGATGTTCAGAATGTTTACTCTGTTGTAGAGATACTCAAAAATTACGAAGTGCACAGGAAAGTTGCCCGAAGATTAAAAATCACCCTTGATGATACAAGCTTTAAGTGGGATTATCCAAAAACTTTCAAAACTTATAAGATAGCACTCGTGGCAAAGTATCTTGGCACCGATGATGCATACAAAAGTATTATTGAGTCTGTCTTTCTCTCAGGATGTATAAAACCCTCAATTGTTGACGCCCAGATCTTGGAAGAGATGAGCTGGGAACAACTGTGCGAAACGCTGTATGAATACGATGCTCTAATAATACCAGGAGGGTTCGGTAAGCGAGGAATAGAGGGTAAGATCAGGGCGATTCGCTTTGCAAGAGAGCACAAGAAACCTATCTTAGGGATCTGTCTTGGTATGCAATTGATGGTCATAGAATTTGCAAGGAACGTTCTTGGGTATAAAGATGCCAACTCCACAGAGTTTGACCCAAACACAACTCATCCAGTGATAACAATGATGGAAGAGCAAAAAAGAATACTGCAGCTCGGTGGAACGATGAGACTTGGTTCGCAACCTATGAAGATTTTTAAAGATACCAGACTGTGGCATATATATGGTGGAGTCGAACAAGTATCAGAAAGACACAGACATCGGTACGAGGTCAACTATGACGAATATCCTGAACTGTTCAAACTACCAAATGAAGATGGAAATAAGCTTATCATAAGTGCAAAATCTAATTTCATCGAAGCCATTGAATTAGAGGATCATCCATATTTCATAGGAATACAGTATCATCCAGAGCTCAAAACGAAGGTTGGTAATCCTCACCCATTGTTCAAAGCTTTGATTGATTCTATCAAGAGTACCTGACGTTTTTTGTATGTTCGCACCTTGTGGTACTTGAAAAAGATCAAGTTGTATGGTAGGATAATCAATGGTTATCACGGTGGGTGCGTAGCTCAGAGGAAGAGCGTCTGCCTTACGAGCAGAAGGTCGTAGGTTCGAGTCCTGCCGCACCCACCAAAGGAAAGTGGCCAGGTAGCTCAGTTGGTAGAGCACTGGACTGAAAATCCAGGTGTCGACGGTTCGATTCCGCCCCTGGCCACCATCTTTTTGTTGAAGTAACTTGCCTGGGGCCGTAGCTCAGCTTGGGAGAGCGCTACCATGGCACGGTAGAGGTCGTGGGTTCAAGTCCCATCGGCTCCACCAAAAGATATTTTAATTTGTAAAGTGAACAATAAAGCCTTCTTGCTTTTTGATACCTTTTTCGGTGAGTAGGCTAACTAGTATTTATTGCTTCTATGTGCACCCACCTCATCTTTGTTTATGCAGTGATGAAACCCCCAACGGGTAAATCCATCTGCTTCGTACATACTTTGTGTATGCCTTTTCCTTTCTGCTTGGTTCATGAACCACTTTATTAAAACCTTCCATATGTGTTCACAGCTTTAAGAAACATTTCGTCCCTCTTAGAGATATCCTTAGCCTTTGTAATTTCAACGTTTTTGAGAGCTATATTGTCTGAGATTGTATCATTTACAACTCCATCAATTGTCTGCTACTTCAGTAGCTATTATTTAAGAAGAAAAAGACTATGATATATATGGCAAATTGAGATGGTAACCACAGGCAATTTCCCGATATCTTGAAAATCGTTTTGATTTTTTATTATGAAAAGATATACTAATTTTTGGATAATAAAAGAATATTTTGGAAAAACAGTTAGTTCTATTGGAGCAGTCTCAAAAAGGTGGTTAAGTGAAGCATGGGGGGAACAATCATGGACTTAACCTTTATAACAAATGAGTATGGTAAAACACTTAAAGATAGGTTTGAGCAACTAATAAAGGACAGTAGGTTTTTTGACTGTCTTGTTGGTTATTTCTACATGAGTGGTTTTCATGCCATATACAAATCGTTGGAAAATACTGATAAAATAAGAATTCTTACAGGAATTGGGATAAGTAAAGAAACTTACGAATTGATCAAAAATGCATCTAAGCTTTCTCACTTTGAAACAAAAACAGTGATTCAAAACGATGTAGAGCATGAACTGGCTGAATCAGAAGACAAGATGGAAATTGAGGAAGGTGTTCGCAAATTTATTGAATGGATAGAAAAGGGAAAACTACAGATAAGGGCTTATCCTGGGAGGAATCTTCATGCAAAACTTTATATTATGACATTCAAAGAGGGAGATAGAGATGTAGGAAGAGTCATAACTGGTTCAAGTAATTTTACTCAATCTGGACTTGTTGATAATCTTGAGTTCAATGTCGAGCTGAAGAATCGCTCTGATTATGAATTTGCAAAAGAGAAATTTGAAGAATTATGGAATAAATCTGTAGATGTTTCGAAAGAAATCGTCCAAACAGTAAGTGAAAAAACCTGGCTAAATCAAAATATTAATCCATATGAGCTTTATCTCAAATTCCTATACGAGTATTTTAATGAAGAATTGAGTAGAACCGATGAGCTTTTTACAAAATATCTATTAGAAAATTTCAAGGAGCTTGAATATCAAAAACAGGCGGTACTGAATGCAAAAAGAATACTTGAAGAGTATGGAGGATGTTTTATCTCTGATGTCGTTGGACTTGGTAAAACCTATATAGCAGCGATGCTTGCAGCCCAGCTTGATGGCAGAACCCTTGTTTTAGCGCCTCCCGCGCTTCTTAACGAGAACAATCCTGGTTCCTGGCCAAATGTTTTTGCTGATCTTCGTATTCCTGCCGAGTATGTATCGGTAGGTAAACTTGATGATGCAATAGAGTTAACGAAAAAAAGAGAATATAAAAATGTTATCATTGATGAAGCTCATCGCTTCAGGACAGAAGAAACAAAGAGTTATGAAAAGATCTCTGAGATTTGTCGTGGAAAGAGAGTAATTTTGGTAACAGCAACTCCTTACAACAACTCGCCAAAAGATATTTTATCGCTGATAAAGCTCTTCCAGAATGCAAGGAAGAGTACTATACCAGGACTGCCAGATCTTGAGAATTTTTTTGGAAAACTTGACAAAAGAGTTAAAAATATCAACCGCCAGAGTAATTATAATGAATTCATTAAAATAACAAGAGAAAATGCGAAGGAAATAAGAGAAAAGGTTCTTAAATACTTGATGGTTAGAAGGACAAGGAGTGAAATAGAAAAATATTTTGCTGAGGACTTAAAAAA
>JBKBIU010000188.1:0-3179 GCA_046294065.1 Pseudothermotoga sp. | reverse complement strand
AAACAATCCAATGGAAATGATGAAGATTGAGTCATTATTTGGAAAAGATTTTCACTGTAAACGATGTTGTTTTTGTCACAGATTACGATCGTATTCTTTCTAAGATCCTCTTGCAACCTTTGGACTAGTTCTTTTGCTTGCAAATTATCTGAGGCACTCAAAGTCATAAGAAATCTACTCTTTCCAATAACACCCGGGGAAGTTACAAGAGGTGCTACAGCAAAGATTTGATACTTCTCAAGATATGGAAGCAAAGACAGTGCCTCTGTACTAGTCCTTGGGCCAACTGCATAACAGTTGGTGTATCTGCGCAAAATCTTTTCAATCTCATCGATACGTTGATCTACTCTGATCGTTACGAGTTGTACCTTCAAATTATTTTCTTTTACATAACGTTCGATACCGATTCGAAAATTAGTTTCACCGTCTTCAAAAATTATTATTGCTGTACCAGTTTGTTTCGAATACAAAACCAGGGCTATAAGACTCACAACCGCAATCAGTACTATGATCAAGATCGACTGCTTCACCCAACAACCTCCAAGCCAAAACCAGCTGTTCCTGGGCCAACGTGTGTGGTGATAACCTTTCCCATTTCAGTAAAATCGACATCCAAGACTTCATAATGTTGTTTCAGCATTTCCAGAAGAACTTTGGTACTTTCCCGTGCATCGGCATCAACCATGAGCAGTCTTACCTTGGAACCCTTTGGCACCAAATCTAAAGCTTTGTTGATAAGCATCTCCTGAGCTCTCTTAGTACCTCTTGCCTTTTCAAATGGTACAAGCTTTCCCTCGGGATCGATCCACAAGCCTACATGGATGTTGAGTAATGATCCGAAGAATCCCTGCATGCGTGATACCCTGCCGCCTTTGACCAGAAAATCAAAGTTTGAAACGTAAAATATCGCCTTATATCTTCCATTTTTGATATCCTGCTCAAGTAACTGAACTATCTTCTGCGCACTCAATCCCTCTTTTTCCAACTCTCTTGCACGCCTGGCCGGTAGTGGTACAGCTGCAGATGCGAGTTTACTGTCAATTACGAAAACAGGTATTTTGACCTCTTTGGCGGCACTCAAGGCTGAATCGTAGGTTCCAGAAAGTTTTGTTGAAATACATATGGCAAGAATTTGTTCATAGCCATCCTTTTCTATTTCCCTGTACAGTGAAACAAATTCACCTACCGATGGTTGAGAGCTCTTTGGTAGTTCTTTTGCTGTAGAGACTCTCTTATAGAAATCTTGTATCTTTTCAAGATCTCTTGTATCATCCTCTTGATCTCCATTTGGCCAAACGATGTGTAAAGGAGCGATTGCAACATCCAACTTCTTAATCCATTCTCTTGGTATGTCACATGTACTATCCAAAACTATTTTCATCTTTGGCATTCTTTCGCCTCCTTTATAGTTTTGTCTTTGAACATTAAGAACTTTCTGCATTAGATTTTAGCACATTAAAAGAAATTTTTACTAAAACTCTGAAACCTTTGAGAGCAATGTCACAAAATAAGTTGTAAATTTGACCAAAAAATGGATCGAAGGATACGATTCTTCTGATTGAACAGGCTAAGACTGTATTCAAGCAATTGCGACACCAAGGTAGGCTTTCCTTACGTTATCGCTGCTGAGCAAGTTTTGACCAGTATCCTGCATGACTATTTTTCCTGTTTCAAGTACATACCCATAATCTGCTATCTTAAGAGCCGCAAGTGCATTCTGTTCCACTAAGAGTATTGTCACGCCTTCTTCTCTTATTTTCTGAATTATTTGGAAAACTTCTCGCACGAGTAACGGTGCCAATCCCAAAGAAGGCTCATCGAGCATGAGTAACTTTGGTCTTGTCATCAAGCCTCGTGCAACTGCAAGCATCTGTTGCTCTCCACCAGAGAGTGTTCCACCCAGTTGTTTTAACCTCTCCTTCAACCTTGGAAAAAGTGTCAGAACCCAGTCTAAATCTTTTCTGATACTTTCGGTGTCCTTTCTCGCGTATGCGCCCATCATCAGGTTTTCATAAACGGTAAGGTTTGGAAAGATTCTTCTGCCTTCTGGTACCAGTGCTATGCCACTGTTCACAATCTGGTGGGTCGACATGTGCGTTATATCGTGATCACCGAAAAGCACCTTCCCGCCACTCTTTCTGACGAGATTTGTTATGGCTTGCAGTGTGGTTGTTTTGCCAGCACCATTGGCACCTATCAACGTAACTATCTGACCGACTTTTACATCGATACTAATTCCCTTTATGGCGTGTATGTTGCCATAATGTACATGCATGTCCTGGATCTTGAGGACTGTTTGGTTGTTCACAGGAGCACCTCCTCTCCAAGATATGCTTTGATCACCACTGGGTTGGATTGAATTTGCTGTGGGTTTCCTTCTGCTATCAATTTACCGTAGTCCATAACATATATTCTTTCACAGATACCCATTATCACCTTCATATCGTGTTCGATTATCATTATCGTCAGATGAAAATCATTTCTGATTTGTTTTATGAATTCCATGAGTTCAGATGTTTCCTGTGGATTCATGCCAGCTGCAGGCTCATCTAAAAGAAGCATCTTGGGATCAGTTGCCAATGCTCTTGCTATCTCAAGTTTTCTTTGTAGACCATATGGAAGTGAGCTTGCTTTATCGTTTGCAAAACTCTCTAACCCAACTCTTCTCAGAAGTCTCAAACCCTCTTCACGCATCTGTTTCTCCATACGAATACTGTCTGGAGTCTTGGCGATGCTTTTGAAAAACCATAACCAGTTTCTCAGTTTCAAATGTTGTGGAACCATAACGTTTTCAAGGACTGTCATATCTGAGAACAGGCGTATGTTCTGAAATGTTCGGGCTATGCCACACCTAGTTATCTCGTGGGGTTTGTGACCAGATATGTTTTTGCCCAAGAAAATAATATTACCCTCGTTTGGAGCATACATACCCGTGATGACGTTGAAAAGGGTGGTCTTACCGGCACCGTTGGGGCCTATCAAACCCAGCAATTCTCCATGCTTCACATATCCATCAAATCGATCAACGGCTACTAAACCTCCGAAACGTTTGGTGACATTGTTTATCCGTAGAATTTCATTCATCGTTGTCACCTCTTTTTTTCAGTCTCCTAGCGACTAGAGCATAGATCGAATCCCATGATAATTCCTTTCTTCCCCTGATTCCCCTCTGCCAAAAA
>JBKBIU010000187.1:0-3203 GCA_046294065.1 Pseudothermotoga sp. | reverse complement strand
TGCATATTTCCCAGCTTCTTCGGTAAAGATTCCTTCCTCATTGACAGGGGAGATGACCTCAAGACCATACATAAGATGGCCATATTCATAATCTTCTTCACCATGGCCTGGTGCGATATGAACACAACCTGAACCTGTTTCCATATCTACAAAATCAGCAACTATGATACGAGACTCCCTTTCATAGAGAGGATGAATAGCGACTTTGTTTTCGAGCAATTTACCATCGAAAACTTCTAAAACTTTGTATTCGTCGATTTTCAACTCATCCATTGTATTTGCAAGTAACTTCTCAGCCAAGATCCACACTTCATCTTTTACATGGACTCTCACATAATGATGATCTGGGTGCACCGCTATACCTGTGTTACCCGGAAGTGTCCAGGGTGTAGTCGTCCATATTACTATGTATTCATCCGAGTCTTTCATTTTGAACTTGACGTAAATAGACGGGGATATATGATCATGGTATTCTATTTCTGCTTGTGCAAGTGCGGTGCGACAATTATGGCACCACAGTACAGGTTTCTTGGCTCTGTAGACATAGCCATCATTTACAAGTTTTTCGAAAACTTCATAAATCTTGTATTCATACTCTGGCTTAAGGGTAGCGTAATAATTTTCCCAATCACCAATAACTCCTAGTCTTTGAAACTGTCTTTTCTGCACTTCTATCTGTTGTCTTGCAAAATCCTCACAGGCCTTCCTTATTTCCATTTGACTCATGGATCTCGCCTTTGTTCCCAGTGCTGTGGTGACCTTGTGCTCTATAGGTAGACCATGTGTATCCCAACCAGGGACATAGGGAGATCTGTAGCCACGGAGGATCTTATATCTGATAACGGTGTCTTTCAAAATCTTATTCATTGCAGTACCTATATGTATATCACCGTTGGCGTAAGGGGGACCATCGTGAAGAACGAAGGTCGGGCAACGGGTTCTATGTTTTTGTACATAGTTGTAGATATCCATTTCTCTCCATTTTGCAAGGATGCGAGGCTCCTTTTCAACAAGGTTTGCACGCATCGCAAATTCAGTGCTTGGTAGATTCAAAGTCTGTCTGTATTCCAAAATGACACCTCCTCACATTTGCAATAACTTCTTTATTGTGTCCTTCAACTCTGTCAAATCGGCAGATTTCACAACATAAGCATCCGCAGCCCATGATGCAAGATCGTATTTGTAGTGAGAATATGCAGTCAAAAGGACTATTCTCAAACCAGGAAATTTCTGCCTTAGAGTACCTGCTAGCTCGATCCCGTTCTTGCCTGGCATCTCAATATCGATGGTTACTAGATCGAAATTTGAGCGATCAAATTTTTCAAGAGCTTCATTGGCATCCGAAGCAGTCTCCACTTCATAGCCAAGATCTTTTAGTTCTTCGCTCATAAGTAGCCTTAAGTTTTGTTCATCGTCTATGACGAGGATCTTGGTTTTCTTCATCCTCAATTCCCCCTTTTAATTGGTATTTCAAAACTGAACTGTGTCCCATCCGGTTTGGGCTCAACCCAGATTCTTCCTCCATGTTCATCCTCTATTATTTTTTTACATATTGGAAGGCCGAGCCCTGTACCATATGTTTTTGTTGTGTAAAATGGTATAAAGATACCTCTCATTACATCTTCGCTTATTGGCTCACCAGTATTGAAGATTGATACAATTACCTTGTTATTATCACGTTGTGTCTTGATAACTATCTTACCATTTTGTTGTGTTGCTTCTATAGCATTTTGAATAAGATTTATCAGTACGCGTTTTATCCTATTCCGATCTGCTTCAATCTCTGGCAAGGGAGATAAGAGAGTTTCTATCTTAATTCCCCCTTTATTTGCCTTATCTTGCATGAGGAAGATTACCTCATCAATCAAGTCGTTCAGTTGAAGGCTGATGATATCAAGTTTTCTAATATTCTTGCTGAACTCGAGTATCTCTGACACAATGTTTTGTAAATTTTCGACCTCGTTCGAAAGTATGTTTAAATATTTTTCCCGGGCTTCTGGGTCTGAAATATTTTTCTTTAGCCTGTTCAGAAAACCGCCTATCACTGTAATTGGATTGCGCAACTCGTGGGCTACTCGAGCTGACATTTCACCGAGTACTGCCAATTTCTCTTTATCTTTCCTCTCTTGCTCAAATTTGAATTGTTGGGTGACGTCCTCGAGCGTTACTATCACTCCATTTATGGTCGAGCCCGTTAAATCCCATAAAGGTGAGTATTTTGTATCGAAGTATCTCTCACCCTGAGACGTTTCTATTCGATATCGAGACAGCGTTATGGGTTCCCCTTTTTCAAAGACCTTCATGGCAACTTCAAAGATATTTTCGAAGGTTTCGCCAAAATCAGTATATGAGCTGTCTAGGACTCTTTCTTTCGGTAGCCCGAGTAGTTGTTCGACCTTTCTGTTACATTCTATGACCTTTCCAGATCTGTCAATCACGATAACGGCCGTTGTGAGATTCTGCAAAATACTATCACTGAATTTGCGAAGATACTCTATCATGTTCTTTTGTTGTTCAAGACTCTCGGTTTTCTTTCTAAGCTCTTCATAGTTCATGGCATTTTCTATGGCAAGCCCCGCGCTGTCTGCAATGATCCTCAAAACCTCGATGTCTGCTTCCGCAATCGGTGATCTTGTAAATCTGTTGTCTAAGATGAGTACTCCAATCGTGTCCCATCTTCCGACAAGGGGTAGCACAACAAATTCATCGACTTCCAGTAAACTCAGAAGGTCTCTTATAGAATCCTCCATACTTTTTGCCAAACTTGGAGTAATATGGATCAATCTTCTTCTCAAAACAACCCTTTCAAGAATTGGGTGTTCCCTATAAGTGAATAACTTGCCTTCAATTCTCTTTGTCAGACCTTTGCTTGCATCGAGCATCAATGCTTCCTCTCTCAGGAACTGTGAAAAGTCGCCATAACTCATTGCTCTTTTTTCAGCTTCTTTCCAGATCTCAGTAATGTCATCACCACCCTCGGGCCCCAACCATATCTTGCCAACGAGTGATTCCGTTTTCTTATCTCTGATGAGCAACAGGGCTCTGTTGAAACCAAGTCCACGACCCGAAGTCAATCCGAGTAAAAGTGTTTTATAGACATTGTTGGGATCATAACTTGCTCTCATAGCGTTGCTAATGCTGTGAACAAGGTCCATTTTCTTCAAATAGAGTTGTTGTTGCTGTATGAGCTCTTGATAACTCTT
>JBKBIU010000186.1:0-3207 GCA_046294065.1 Pseudothermotoga sp. | reverse complement strand
ACCAAAGACGACTGTGGCGAAATTTTCAAGTAGAAAAGACATACCTATGGCAGAACAGAGTGAAGAAATCCTTGGAGCATCCCTTAAAGGTTTGTAAGCAACCTTTTCGATGGATATTCCAAGCAGTGCCGTCAGAAATACTGCGAAAACAAATGATAACCACCAAGGAAACGAAAAAAGAGTGATTCCATAATAGACAAAAAAGCAAGCCATCATGAATATGTCACCATGAGCAAAATTTACAAGCTTCACAACACCATAAACTAAGGTGTATCCGATTGCAACAAGACCGAAAACAAAACCGAGCGCAATCCCGTTTGCTAAGTGTTGCAAAAACAATGTCCAGCTCATTGACATACCTCCAAAAAATGCGCAGGCATTGAGCCTGCGCATTTCCTTATTCTGTTGGTCTTACCGTTGTCACATATACGAACTTTCCATCTTTGACAACTCTTATAACTGCATCTTTTATAGCGTCTCCATTTTGATCCAATGTGATATAGCCAGTTGCGCCTTCAAAGTTCTTGGTTGAAGCCAGTGCATCTCTTATTGCTTTTGGATCTGGTTTCCCCGCCCGCATGATCGCGTCCACAACCAGCATGCAGGCATCATAACCCAGTGCTGCAAAAGCACTTGGGTCTTTACCATACTTTTCTCTGAAGGATTTGATGAATTGAGCTGCTTTGGGAGTTGTTGTAGCTTCTGTATCAAAGTGTGTACTAAAATAACTGCCTTCAACTGCCTTGCCACCAACTTCAAGAAACTCCGGTGCTTCCCATGTATCACCACCGAGGAAGATCTGTTTCATCCCAAGTTCACGTGCCTGTTTTATGATGAGCGCAGCTTCACCGTATGCTGCAGCTGGTATGAAGATCACATCGGGATTTTTGCTGTTTGCAAAGGTGAGCTGTGCAGTGAAATCTTGATCACCTGTTTGATAAGAAATCACTCCCAGGACCGACTTGTTGTTTTTAGTCAATTTTTTGAAGGCTTCCTGGAAATAATGTGACAAACCCACAGAATAATCCGATGCGATATCTTGAATCACAACTGCTGTCTTTGCGCCAAGTTTTTCAACAGCAAACTGTGCCATCACTGTTCCTTGGAATGGATCAATGAAACAAACTCTGAAAGCAAATGGTTTACCAAGGGTTACCAATGGGTTTGTCGGTGAACAACCTACCATAGGAACACCAAGTTTGTTTGCAACTTCACTCCCAGGTATCGCCACTGCACTTCCGTAGCTGCCTATGATTGCCACAGCTTTGTGATATTCTATCAATCTGGCAACAGCATTCGATGCCTCCACTTTGTCACTCTTGTTATCGACAAGAACAAGTTGAATAGGTCTTCCCAATACTTCCTTTACCTGTTCGTGTGCAAGATAAACACCTTCCATTGTCATCTGGCCGCCTGCTGCATAAGGACCTGTCATTGGTTCATATACACCTATCACGATAGGTTCAGCGGCAAATACTAAGGATGCAACTAAGAATAAACCACCTCATAAAGACACCCCCTTCTCTTGTGAAAAAAATCGCATGATTGTTAAAAACTTTACCCAACCAAGATACGTTATAACATGTTTTTCATTGAGCAGTTAAAACCATATTTTGCAGGTTGTTCAAGGAAAATCAATGGTTTATACCAACTGAATCTATCCTGTGATGGTAAAATCTTTGCAAAGGAGGAATGAAGATGAAGATCATAGATATGAGAAGTGATACTGTTACAACCCCGACAGAAAAGATGAGAAAAGCCATGTACGAAGCTGAAGTTGGTGACGATGTCTACCAAGATGATCCAACTGTTAATAAGCTTGAGGAATTAGCAGCACAGATCATTGATAAGGAAGCCGCTCTCTTTGTACCATCGGGTACCTTCGGAAATCAACTGGCGATACTAACTCATACACTCAGAGGAGATGAGATAATACTTCCTTCTTCAAATCACATCTTTGTTCATGAAGCGGGCGCACCAGCAGTGATATCCAACGTTCAGTTGTATATCTTGGATGACCCTTATGGAATGCCACCGATAGAAAGGATCGAAAAAGCAATAAGAGAAGATGACATTCATTATCCAAGAACTGGCCTCATTTGTATGGAAAATGCACACTCAAGTGGAAAAGTGATACCACTCGATTATCTACAAAGAGTCCATGAGTTAGCAGCCAAATATCACATACCAGTTCATTTGGATGGAGCAAGAATATTCAATGCAGCCATCGCTTTAAACGTTAATGCAAAACAAATCTCAGCTACAGCAGAATCGGTTATGTTTTGTCTCTCAAAAGGACTGGCAGCACCTGTCGGCTCGATCCTGGCTGGAACAAGAGAATTTATTGAAAAAGCTCGGAGGGGAAGGAAATTGATGGGTGGGGCGATGAGACAGGTGGGTGTCTTAGCTGCCGCCGGTATTGTGGCACTCACAGAGATGATAGATAGGCTCGCAGAGGATCATGAAAACGCAAAAATACTCGCACATCTTTTGAGTAATATACCTCACGTGAAGGTCTTTGAAGATCAGCTCGACATAAATATGGTTTTTTTCAAGTTTGATCTCATTCCAGCAAAAGTCTTTGTGAGTGAGATGTTCAAAAGAGGTATAAAGATAAATCCACCGTTTGATGGTGTATACCGTTTTGTGACCCACAAAGATGTTTCAAAACAAGATATTTATACCGTTGCCAAAATCTTTGAAGAAGTAGTCAAATCATATGTCTAAATTAAAAGAGGGGCTTTTGCCCCTCTTTCATTTTGCATATGCAACGGAACGCTTTTCTCTTATTACAACAACTTTCAAAACACCTGGGTATTCCACCTCTTCTTCAATCTTTTTGGCAATTTCATAAGCGATCTTATCAGCTTCTGCATCATCTATTTTTTCCGGCTCGACTATCACCCTTACCTCTCTTCCTGCCTGTATTGCATAAGCCTTTTCAACATTTTTGAAGCCCATGGCAATTTTTTCCATCTTTACAAGTCTTCTTATGTACGTCTCCAAGCTCTCTCTTCTTGCCCCAGGTCTTGCCGCAGAAAGCGCGTCAGCCGACGCAACCAAAACTGATTCTGGGCAGACTGGTTCTTGCTCACCGTGATGACTCATGATCATGTTTATAATGAACTCAGATTCACCGTAGCGTTTTGCAATTTCTGCTCCTATTTCTGTATGAGAACCTTCTACTTCGTGATCAAGTGCTTTACC
>JBKBIU010000185.1:0-3210 GCA_046294065.1 Pseudothermotoga sp. | reverse complement strand
GTTGTTAATCACAAGCGGCTGACCATTTGCATACTTTGGAAATACTGATGCAATTGCCCTAAAGATCAAATCTGTCGCTCCACCGGCAGACCATGGAACAATGATTGTCACAGGCTTTGTTGGAAAATCTGTAGCCAATCCCATGAAAGGAACAGCCAGAACAACCAAGAGAATCACTATGAAAATCTTGTTTTTCATCATTACACCTCCCCCTTAAAAATAATTTTTTCTTTCTTCCCTTTTATTGTATCATCTGTAAAAGAATTTTATCCAACCAATGTTTCACAGATGCAACCTTAGTGCATTTCATATTGCAATACAATGTCTTTTTAGTAACGAAAAGATTATTTTGTAACCTACACTTTAAGAAAAGAACGACTCATAACCCGTCTTGAAATTTGTGCAAGGCACATTTTTGATAGGTAATATTGATCACGAAGATCTTTATAAAACTTTGTCTGAAATCATATAAACTATGGTATATGAAATATAATAGATATTATGAAATCAAGCTTGTATGAATTCTTTCACACAGACCTTGGAAAGGTATTTTTGCACTGAGCTCTATGTTTTACAAAGTGGTATACTCTATAACAAGAGGGTGAATGAATGGCCTTTTATAAATACACTGCCGTTGACAGGACAGGTAAAAGGGTCAAAGGCGTTTTAGAGGCTGATAGCCAATCACAACTCATAGATTTGTTGAAGAAAAGACAGTATGCTGTATTGAATGTAGAGCAAGTAGGTTCAAGAAAAGAGAATGTCTTCTTTGGCTTATCACTTGCTGAACTGGTGATCTTTTCAAGACAGCTTTCGACGATGGTAGGTGCAGGTGTCCGAATCAAAGATGCCTTGGCAATTCTTTCGAATCAAGTCGTCTTTTCAAGCAGATTTCGCAAGATCATAAATCACCTTGTTGTTTCACTGGAAACTGGTTCAAGCTTCTCTGAAGCTTTGAGAAACGAGAAAGTCTTTGACTCGATCTTCATAAACTTGGTATCTGCGGGTGAAGAAGGTGGTATTTTAGACAAATCACTTGAAAAGGCAGCTGATTTTTATGAATCTTCCAAGAAATTGCAAGATGAAGTCAAATCTGCCATGGCTTATCCAATATTCGTCTTAGTCTTTGCAATAGGTGTAATATTCATAATATCCTTTTATATATTGCCAAGGTTGATAAGTGCTTTTGGAAGTATACCAACCTCTGGTATCATAAGATTTCTCATGAACGTCAACGCATTCTTGAGTACTAATTGGCTTAGTTCATTGATTACAGCTATTTTTGTAGTTGTTGGATTAATGATTTTCATGAGAACAAGATATTCAGCTTATGTAAGAGAATTTCTCTCAAGTTTGTTCCCGCCTGCTGCTAAATTGCGAAATATGATGAGCATTGAACGTTTTTGTAGAACCCTTTCAGTTTTAACGGGTAGTGGTGTTCTGCTGACAAAGGCTGTTGAAATGGCTGCCGCAGCCTCAAACAGCCCAAAAGTCATAAAGAAAAGCAAACAGTTGAGCGAAAGAATCAAAGAAGGTGCGAGCTTAAGGCAAGCAATGATAGAAGCAGGAATTTTTCCTCAGCTTGTTTACGAATTAGTTGGTACAGGGGAAGAAACAGGAAAACTTGAAGAAGTTTTGGCAAAGGTCGCAGATTTTTACGAAGATCAAGTGAGAGTTGGCGTAAAAAAATTGGTCTCATTGATCGAACCGATGCTGATCGCTGGAGTAGGCGGTTTTATAGCTTTCATGGCCTTCACGATGTACAGTACCATCTTCCAGCTGCAGCAAACAATAGGAAGGTGAAGGCTTTTGTTGTTAGAACTATTCTTTAAAATTCTCGTGATCGTCAGTTTTTTGTGCTGTATTGTCTTCAGCTTTTCCTGGATAGATAAGATAAGAGACGAAATTCAACCTTACTATATCAAATGCACGATCTACAAAGCCTTGGATTGGGTCAACGGCGAGATACCGGGAACGGTAACGGTTGGACAGCACGAAAGAGGTCTAAGAATCAGAGCAGTTCCCATCACAAATACCAGACATCCGAAGACAATCGTTATTGAAATGGATGAGTACGTAAGAGTAGAAGGAAAAGACAGCCTGGCTATATCCATAGCACCCAACAGTGTTCTTAGAGCTGGAACCGTTCAAGCAAGCAACTGGACCATTACTTTTCCACCCGTCGTGACAAAGGTGAATATTAAGAGGTGATGGAATGCAGATATTTCATAAAATTATTACAGCGATAGATATGACTGGCCACTATGTGTCACTGGCAAGAGGCAGAAAGTCAAGAGGCATCCTTTCCCTAATTCAGAGTTTTTATAGGAGCATCAAAGAGAATGAAAATTCATCTCAGATACTGGCAATGCTTGCCAAGGAAATTCAACCAGACGCCGAAGATATAGTCTGTGTGAACTTCCCTAATGAAAACCTTTTGTTCTATACTATAGAAGTACCAGTTGGCCTGAAGTCTCAAGAAGATAAAGAATATGCAAGGACCGAAGTCTCAAGACTGCTGAATCTACCGGCTAATGAAATTGTTGTAGAATCGATTAGAAATACCTTGAATAAAATGCTTGTTGTAGTTGCACGACAAAGGGACATAAATGAAATTGTATCTACAATTACTCAAAACGGTTTCTTGGAGCCAGATGTTGTTTTGCCAGATTTATTCAAGTATCTCGAACTAATAGATCTGCCAACTACATCTACGTCTGTTTTGTTTCTCTTCACCCCAGATTATGGTGCAACGGTGATATTCGTAGCCAAGATTCCCGTGGCGATCAGGACTTTTGCGTATTCAACATGGGAACTGATACAGATTCTCACAGAAGAAACGGGTATTACACAGGAAGACATACACAAGAATGTGGATGCACTGAACTCAACAAATATTGCATCTTTGCTGAGCTCGCTTCTTGGTGATCTGCCTTACACCGTGGAAAGAGAAACGATATTTCTACTGAACAGCGTTTTGCCAAATACCTCTATAAGAGATGTGTCAAGTTTCTACGTCTTATGTGACCCACCAGCGCTGAACGAATACTACGTCAGAGTATTTGATCAATTTGAGTCGTTCCAGGGTAAAGTTCAGAGTGCAAAACTGTCTGTAAAATGTACCGAGGTGGGTCTTGGTGTAATGGGCATGCTTGTGAGGGGTGGTGCTGAATTTGGAAAAAATAAACTTGTACAGGTATAAAAAGCAAG
>JBKBIU010000184.1:0-3224 GCA_046294065.1 Pseudothermotoga sp. | reverse complement strand
AGAATTCTGTTCAATTTTGTTTTATCAACCATGATGTTCCCTGTTTTCATATTCTTGATACCTGTGTACTATCTTATGAAATTGTTTGGCTGGCTCAACAGCTATTTGGCTCTGATCGTTCCTTTTGCAGTTAGTGGTTATGGCATATTTCTTATGAGGCAATTTGTCATGACTATACCTGATGAACTTCTTGATTGTGCGAGATTGGATGGTGCGAAGGAATTCAAAATCTACTCTGTGATCATCCTGCCTTTGTTGAAACCAGCTTTAGCTACCTTGGCAATACTCACGTTCATTGGACAATGGAATTCCTTTCTCTGGCCTCTGATAGTCACCTCTACTGCTCAGAGATTCATGACACTGCCCGTGGGTATATCCAGGCTTTCCCTTGCATTTTCTACAGCCGAGACGCAACATTTGATAATAACAGCCCTCGTCTATCAAGTTGTTCCGATGGTAATCATGTTCCTGTATTTACAACGATACTATGTGAAAGGTTTTGTGCTCAGCGGATTTTCAAACCTGTGATCAACATCAAAACCAATCAAAGTGTATAATTTACTTGGGTGATGATAATGCTGAAGGCTCTGTTTAGGGAAAGAGTTCAGTTACTCAGAGACTTTGTTAAACAGAAAGGTTTCGATGGCCTTCTTCTGAGCAGGTGTGACAATTTTTCATGGTTTACTTTCGGGGCACGAAACCACATCACATTGAACACAGAGGTTGGTGCAGCCCATATCTTTGTAAATAATGAAAGTGTTTATATCTTCACGGACAATATCGAAAGAAAGCGTATCGAGAAGGAAGAGCTTTGTGAAGATTTATTGTCTGAAATCGAGTTTGGAGAATATATTTGGTCGAAAAATATGATGGATGTTTTAAAGCCTTTCATCACTGGCAAGAAGATCATTTCTGACACAGGAATGTTAGAAACAACTAACTTAGGAGACGAGATCAAACCATTTAGATTTGTGATGAGCACAGTAGAACTTGAGCAATACACAGATCTTGGCAAAATTTGTGATGAAGTTTTGAACAGGAAAATGAAGGAACTGAGACCTGATATGACCGAACTTGAGGTCCAGGGGATCATGTACAACGCTTTGGCAAAAGAAAACATCGAACCTATCTTTGTCATGGTGAGTGGAGAAGAGAGTGCCAAACTTTATAGGCACAATCTGCCCAGAAATGTGAGGCTGGGGAAAAAGGTTTTTGTGAGTATCTGTGCGCGCAAAAGAGGTTTGGTAGTTTCTATGACAAGGTCTGTACTCTTTGAAAAAGATCAAAGTTTACTTGATCAGCACAAACAAAATTGTTATGTAGACGCAATAGCAATTTCAAATTCAAGACCTGGTGTCAGGTTGAATTATGTTTTTGAAAAGATCAAACAAGCTTACGCCGAGGTAGGTAGACCTTACGAATGGATGCTTCACCATCAGGGTGGTCTTGCTGGTTATAAAGCAAGGGAGATAATAGCCAACGAATCTACGATCTATGAGTTGAAGGTTGGAAATGTCCTTGCTTGGAACCCAACGATTACGGGCACAAAATCGGAAGACACAATAGCACTGACAGACGGGGGAATGAAAATCATAAGTTATTTTGAAAACAGTGACTGGCCCTGCGTCGAATTCAAAATAAATGGTCTGTCCATCAAAAGGCCTGATTTACTCGTTGTTCAAAGAAGGTGATATGATGTGGTCATCATTCATATTTGAAATATTTTGGATGGTTCTGATTCTGAGTTTCTTCATACCCTTTATTCGTGCAAATATGCAAAGATCTACCAGAGAAGCACTTATAAGACAACTCGAAGTCAAAAGAAAGAGTCGTGTCATCACTCTGATACACAGACAAGAATCGATGAGCTTTTTCGGCTTGACCTTTGGAAGGTACATAAACATTGAAGATTCTGAAGACATATTGAGGGCGATCAAATTGACTCCCGAAAACATGCCAATAGACATCATTCTTCATACACCTGGTGGCCTTGTGTTGGCTGCCGAACAGATTGCAAGGGCATTGGTCAGACACAAAGGCAAGGTAACAGTCTTTGTACCTCATTATGCCATGTCGGGTGGAACACTCATAGCGCTTGCAGCAGATGAAATAGTTATGGATCCAAATGCCGTACTCGGTCCACTTGATCCACAGATTGGTGGCTATCCTGCGCCGTCCATTTTGAGTGTTGTTGAAAAAAAGAGCATCAACGAAATAGACGATGAGACATTGATACTCGCAGATGTTGCCAAGAAAGCCATAGATCAAGTGAAAGATTTTGTCAGCTGTCTGCTAAAAGAAAAAATTAACGAAGAAAAAGCTAACGAACTTGCACACATTTTGACGAGCGGAAAATGGACTCACGACTATCCAATAACCATCGAAGCTCTTAAGAGCATGGGGCTGCCTGTTTCCGATCAAATGCCAGAAGAAGTGTACCAGCTCATGAATTTGTACAAACAGACCGAGCAACGAAGGCCATCGGTACAGTACATCCCCGCGCCATATAAAAGCAGTGAGCAAAACAGTAAATCAATAAGATTTTGATCACCAAGAACGAGTGTCTTTGATTCTTTCCCAAAGATCTCGTGCAAGTTCCGGTGAACTTTGATGAAGAGCACTCAAAAGATCCAGTACCATATAGTTGCTCATCTGTTCCGTTAATTTCAAAAGAGAATCAAGCGTCAACTTTCCTTCATTGATCCATTGTAAGATTCTTTCCACATCCAAGGTTGGCATGACGTATGTGCTCTTCTTATCATTCTTTTGCTGCTGAACCTGCCAATTTGGGAGAATGCCTTTGTATGGATAAGAAGCAATGATCTTAGCCCAAACAGGTGCTGCATTGACACCACCAGTTAGATTCTGCCCATCCACCGCGACAGCAAGAATGATCTGGCTGTCCCCTCCGATGAACCAGGCGGTTTTCTCAGAAGTGCCGGTCTTACCGGCAACAGGTACTTTCTGTCTTGCATAGACACCTGTACCTTGATCAACAACACGCTTCATAGTGCTGAGAAGTAAACTACTTGCAACTACCGTACTGTTCTTCCTGGCTCTAATTACATTCAAGACCTTGGGAGATGCCCTATAGATAATTCGTCCATAAGGATCTTCAATGGCATCTATTATATAAGGTTGAAGAACTACCCCACCATTGAAAATTGCGGCATAACACTTCAAAATCTCTTCTGGGGCACTTTCGATCGTGCCAAGAGAAATTG
>JBKBIU010000005.1:0-19583 GCA_046294065.1 Pseudothermotoga sp. | reverse complement strand
TCGTTGCAAAACTCAATCAATTTACCGAAAGAAAGAAGGGAAATTTAAGTTGAGAATAGGACTTTTCGACTCAGGTATTGGTGGTTTGACGGTCTTGGCTCAACTGGCAAAATACATTCCAGATGCTGAGTATTTTTATGTCGCTGACACGCTGAACGCTCCCTTTGGGACTAAAACTCAAGATCAGATACTGACGATATCTCTTAAAGTCATCAGTTTTCTGCAGAAACTTGGTGTTGATTGTATAGTAACTGCATGTAACACAGCTGATTCTTCAGTTCGATCTTCAGCAATAGAGCTACAGATACCGTATTTTGGAATTCTTGATTTTGAGATCCCTGAAGATATGAAAAAAGCTGCTGTAATCGCAACAAAGTTCACTGCTGAAAGCGGAGTTTATTCCAAGATTCTGAGGTCAAAAGGTGTCCAAGAAGTGATCGAAATTCCATGCCAGAGTTTTGTCAAGATAGTTGAAGAAGATTTGATAAATTCACCGATAGCAGACGAGGAAATCGAAAATTGTATGAGTACTATCAGAAACACCGATATTTCCAATTTGATCTTGGGCTGTACTCACTTTCCTTTCTTAGCAGACAGAATAAAGGCTCACTTCCCAAAATTGACCATCTTTGACCCCGCACAGAGCGTTGCGAAAAAGGTCTCACAGAAGTTTGTGAAAACCAGCGATAATCAGGGAAAAGTGAATTTTTACGTCACAAAAGATCCTTCAGGTTTTTTGGCAAAAATTGTAAAATATCAATCGCTTTTCTCATTACCTTTCACAGTTCAGCAAATTGATTTGGAGGATTCACAAAAGTGAGAAAAATCTTGGTTGTTTCGGGACTATCTGGTGCAGGTAAAAGTACTGCCATTAAGGTTCTTGAAGATCTCGGATTTTTCTGCATTGACAATCTACCGCCTATCCTGATCAACGATTTCATAGCCCTTTTGGCTAATTCATCTGTTGAGAAGGTGGCACTGGTCATAGACGTAAGAAGTGCTCAATTAGGTGATGCTGTTCAAGCGGTTAAAAGATTGATTAAGAACTATGGTAATTCTGTCATGGTGATTTTCCTTGAAGCTTCTGTTGAGGAATTGCTCAGAAGGTTTGCAACAACACGCAGACGTCATCCTCTTGAAGGAGCTTTAAGTCTGCAGCAAGCGATTTTGAAAGAGAAAGAAATGCTTGAAGAGATTAGAGAAATGTCAACAGTTATAGATACTACAGATCTCGATATACATTCCTTACGAGAAAAAATAAGCTCTTTGCTGAAAGAAGAAGAACAATTTATGATCAGAATCAGGAGTTTTGGATTTAAATACGGTATGCCGCTGGATACAGACTTTGTGATAGATACCCGTTTCTTGCCCAATCCTTTTTATGAAAAGGAATTGGCGTCGCTCGATGGTAGAGATGAGAGAATAAAGGAATTTTTTAAAAAGCACGATGTTGTAGAGCGATTCATAAAAAATGCTGCAGAGATGATAATCCTGGCTTCAGAGGGGTACACAAAAGAAGGAAGGACGACGATGACTGTTTCAGTAGGCTGTACTGGTGGAAGACACAGATCGGTTTACGTGGTCGAGAGACTTTGTGAGGTTCTCAAGGGTAAGTTCATCGTTCATGTGGAACACAGGGATGTGAACAGATGAAGGTTGTTGCTATTGGTGGTGGAACAGGTCTTTCTGTACTTTTGAGGGGCTTGAAGAATTATGACATAGATTTAACAGCGATCGTAGCTGTCACCGATGAAGGGGGAAGCTCAGGTAGAATCAGGCAGGAACTGGAGATTCCGCCCCCTGGTGATGTGAGAAACAATATCATAGCACTTGCGCAAGATGAGGGTTTGATGAGTCGAATCTTTTCCTACAGATTTCAAAGTAACGGTGACCTTGCCAATCACAGTGTTGGAAATATCATTTTGGCTGCACTGACTAGAATGACAGGGAGTTTCAATATGGCCGTTAAGCTAGCTTCAAAGATCCTTGCAATAAAAGGCAGAGTTCTGCCTGTGTGTGAAGAACTGATCAGGTTGGTGGCTTATTATGCTGATGACACAGTAGTAGTTGGAGAAACCCATATCACTCAAAAGTGTGCAAGAATAATTTCTGTGAAACTTGACAGACCAGCCAAAGCCCTTGGTGAAGTTGTCGAAGCTTTGGAAACCTCTGATGCGATACTCATTGGCCCCGGTAGTCTTTATACGAGTGTGATAACTAATTTATTGGTTGATGGTGTTTCAGAGGCAATAAATCAAAACAAGAGAGCTGTCAAAGTCTATATTGCCAACATAATGACACAGCCCGGTGAAACACTGAATATGAGTCTGCAAGATCATGTTCAGGAGGTAGAAAAATATCTGAAAAATTCAGTAGATTTTGTTGTTGCAAACAATTCAAAATTTCCAAAGGAAATAATTGATTCCTATTCACTTCAAGGTGCCGAGCCTGTGATTCCAAGGGGTACAATTGACAAAAGGTATGTCTTGAGGCCCTTACTCCAGACGGTCTATGAGCCAAGTGACCCTCGACTCAAGGCAAGACATGACAGCAATTTACTCGCCAAGGTTATTCTTGAGATCTGCGGAGGAAAAGCTGGATGAAGAAGATGAGTTTCTCCGAGAAAGTTAGATATGAATTGTGTTCAACAGAGATCTCTAATGTAAATGAAGCCAGAGCTGAACTTATGGGTTTTATGAAAGCCAAGGGTTTTCTCAAATTATCGAGGGAAGATACGATTATCTCTATAACTCTGCCCAACATACAAATCTCAAGAAGATTTCTAAGACTTCTGAATTTTCTTTCTATCAACGAACATGAGACGATGATTGTGCAAACTCAACAACTGTTCAAACAGAGGGGGGTTCAGTTCAATTTACCCATCCAGTTTCTTGAAAATCTAAGAGAAGAACTTTTTACCGAACAGATACCAGGTAAAATATCACAAGATCCTGCGTTGTTTGGTGTTTTCTTCAGAGGATTTTACCTGGCATCTGGTTCGGTAGTTGATCCCACTATTTCGTACCATTTAGAAGTGACCAGTAGTTCCCAAGAATTTTTGGAACAGATCCGCACCTTGCTGAAAAATAAATTTGGTATAGACTCAAAACTTTGGCAATCTCATCAAAATTACAAACTTTGCATTAGAAGAGCGAATGATTTGATTGAAACCTTGAACCTGATTGGAGCGATCGAGGCTGCAGCAGTTGTTGAACAAATAATGCAAAAACGTTCTGTGGCATCTGATGTTAACAGAACTATGAACTTTCTGTCTGCAAACGCTGATAGAATAGGAACTAGTACTGTAAAACAAATGAGAGCCATAGAAATAATTGATAAAAATATGGGAATAGATTCACTGGAAGACGATCTGAAAAAATTGGCTAAACTGCGAATTGAGAACGAAGATCTCAGCCTGAGAGAACTTGGTGAGATGATGGAACCAAAGATGAGTAAGTCGATGGTTTATGCGAGGATGAGGAAGATTATGCAACTTGCACATAAAATAGAAAGAGGGCAGATGGGATGAAATGCCCTTTTTGTGGTTTTCCAGACAGCAGGGTTTTGGATTCACGACCTACACTCGATGGAACGGCTATTAGAAGACGAAGAGAGTGTCCAGAATGTGGCGCGAGGTTCACAACTTATGAGAGATACGAATTATTACCTCTGATAGTGGTAAAAAAAGATGGTCGGAGAGAGACCTTCGACCGCTCAAAGTTGTTGAATGGAGTTTTAAAGGCTTGTGAGAAGAGGCCAATTTCCTATGAAACTCTTGAAAAGCTAGTCGAAGAAGTTGAGTTAGCCCTCCAGAGGCAGGGAACTACCGAGATACCTTCAAAGTTTATAGGTGAGTTGGTCATGGCAAGGCTTAGACAGATAGATCAAGTTGCCTATGTGAGATTTGCGTCTGTTTACAAGGATTTTCGTGAAATAGACCAGTTCCTCGAAATCGTGAAAGAATTGAAAAAGGATCAGGAGGTGGAAAAATGAATAAGAAGAACGTGATTCAATTGACAAAGGAAGGGTACGAGGAACTCAAGCAGGAATTAGACTCACTCAAACAAAAACTCATGTACGAGATTTCACAGAGGATAAAAGAAGCGCGCGAACTTGGTGATCTTGCTGAAAACACCGAGTATGACGAAGCAAAAAACGAACAAGGAAGGATAGGAAGTAGGATAGCTGAACTTGAACAAATCCTGAACAACTCTGAGATCATCGAAAATATGGATTCAACTCAGATTTCAGTGGGTTCGTGGGTTCTCATAAAAAACCTAAACACGGGTGAAGAGCGTTCAGTGAGGCTTGTCAACCCACAAGAAGCCGATGTGTTCTCCAACAAAATAAGTGTCGACTCACCCGTGGGGAGGGCTTTGGTTGGAAGAAAAGTTGGTGAGATAGTGAAACTGAAAGCTCCTTCAGGTTCGGTCAGATATGAAATAATCGGTATAAGCATTAAATCCATGGAGCAAGAATGAGGTGATCTTGTGATAGAAGAAGTTCGCAAACAACGCGCAAAAGAAGTGGAGGAACTCAGGTCACTTGGAATCAACCCATATCCATACAGATTTGAAAAGAGGCATAATACCAAAGCGATTCGTCAAGCCTATGATTTTCTCCAGCCTGGGCAGTTATTGGAAAACGAGAAGATCATGACCGCTGGTCGCGTCATGACGATTAGATTGCATGGTAAATCGTGCTTCTTTACGGTACGTGATTTCGAAGGTAAAATTCAAGCTTATATCAGACAAGAAGAGGTCTCAGAGCAAAAGTATGAAATTTTCAAAAAGTATATTGCACCGGGCGATTTTGTAGGGATAATGGGCTTTCCTTTCAAGAGCAAGACAGGAGAATTGACCATATATGTCAAAGAATATCAGCTTTTGAGTAAGGCAAGAAGGCCTCTTCCAGAAAAATGGCATGGTCTTAAAGACAAAGAAGTGGCATACAGACGACGTTATGTGGATATGATAGCCAATGATTCGACCTTGGAGAGATTCAAGATTCGTTACCAGGCTATTTCTTTCATAAGAGAGTTCTTGACCAAAAGAGGGTTCGTTGAAGTTGAAACGCCCATATTGAATTTTATACCCGGTGGTGGTGCAGCAAAACCGTTCATTACAAAACTTGAGGCTCTCGATTGTGAAATGTATTTAAGAATAGCACCTGAGCTTCATCTAAAAAGGTATATAGTTGGTGGGTTTGAAAAAGTGTTCGAGCTTGGTAAGAATTTCAGAAATGAAGGTATATCATACAAACATAGTCCGGAATTCACATCTATTGAAATATACCAAGCCTACGCAGATTATCACGACATGATGGAACTTACTGAGACGTTGATCTCAAGTCTTGTATTTCATTTATATGGTTCCTACAAAATAAACTACCAAGGCACCGAACTCGATTTCACTCCTCCTTGGAGAAGACTTAAAATGAGAGAGTTCATAAAAGAAAAACTCGGTGTTGATATACTCGAAGATGAAGAGCGAATACTTGAGAAGACTTTGAAAGATAAAGGTGTGGAACTGGATACGAACACGAGATCAAAAATGATCGAAAAACTTTGGGATCTCGTTGAAGATCAAGTCATTCAACCCACCTTCTTGATGGATCATCCAGTTGAAATCTCTCCTCTTGCGAAAAGACATAGGGAAGATCCCAGATTGACTGAAAGATTTGAGCCCATTATTTATGGGATGGAGTTGGGTAATGCATTCAGTGAATTGAATGACCCGGAGGATCAACTCGAAAGGTTCAAGTGCCAGTTAAAACTCAGGGATGCTGGTGATGAAGAGGCACACAGAATGGATTTAGATTTCATAAGGGCTTTGGAGTATGGATTGCCTCCCACAGGAGGGCTCGGGATAGGTATCGACAGATTGATGATGCTTCTGACAGACTCACCATCAATTAGAGATGTCATAGCCTTTCCACTTGTAACTCAGAGTGATGACGAAGACGTAACTGAAGGGAGTGCAGCAGAATGAGAGAATGGTTTAAGAGATGGCAAAAGGTCATAGTCTGGATTATAGCTGGTTCTTTCATCGCTGGGATAGCTTGGTGGTCCGTTGCTAGCTATTTCTCTGGAAGGACTCCAACTGGGAATTCTTCTATTGATCAAGCAGTTGGTTACATCAAAATCAAAGGTTCATCGATCTTGGATGTTGCTACGTGGGTCTTGCCATCGGAACTTGATAGCGAGTACAGCAATCTCCTCAGCAGATATGGTATAAATATGCTTGACCCACTATTCCAGGAACCACAGCAAAAAGCTAGTTTACTTACACAGTTGCTGAGAGAAAAGGTGATAATACATTACGCCAAAGAAAATAAATTAACTGCTACAAAAAAGGAGATAGAGGCTAAACTGAACGAATACAAGAAACAGATAGAGAAGGATCAATCCTTATCCCAGTATTTTAAACAGTACTATGGAAGTGTTGATGCCTATCTGACAAAGGTTTTAAAACCAGCGATTGAAAAATCCCTGATTCAAGAAAAGGTGATGAACAGTGTTGCAAAGATAGATACAGATGAAATGAAAAAGTATTTTGAAGAAAATCTGGATCTTCTGAGGCAAAAATACGACAAAGCTGATGTGAAATTGTTATCTTTCTCTGATGAAAATCAGGCAAAAACTTTTATGGGAAAACTTCTGAAACTTGACTTCGATTCTGCTGCGAGTGAAATGAACCTGAGTGTAATGAATTATCCTGGTTTGACTCGTGGTATCTTCGATGAAAAATATGAAAATGACATATTCTCCGGTGCAACCGGGACTGTTATTGGTCCAGTTCCACTGGGCAGTTCATGGTATGTCCTGCAAGTAGAGAATGCAACGGTGATTAAGGATTTCAATTCTTTCATGCTATCAGATGCCTATGAGACAGAAAAGAGTTCATTGCAGTCACAGAAAATGCAGAAATGGTATGACAGTTATGTGAAACAGAACGATATAGAATTGGTTTTTGCAAACGAGATTTACGATTACTGGAAAAGGATCAGTGAAACCTCAACACCGACCGAGCTTGAGCAGATTCAAGAAAATCTCAAAAAAAGAGTATTTTCTCAAGATGGCACTGTATTCCCAGGCGCGCCTGATACACTCAAGAGTGCGTACATTGTCTTGATTGAAAAAATTCAGGATTCTTTAGATTCAGATAATAGTGAATCTAAACAAAAATGGGAAAAATTAGAGGGCGAGAGAAGCTTGCTCGTGAAGAATCTGTACGAGCAGTACCCAAGTTCGTTAGAGGTAGTCAGACGCATGTATGATGTTGATAAAGAGAATTTGCAAGTCAAATACAATTACTTCTCTTTGCTCTATTCTGAAATAAAACCTTACCTATATCCTGAGTATCTTCAGTATTTACTCCAAAGTATTATAGAAGTTCAAGCAGGTTTTTCAAGTATAGCACTGGATACAAAGGCGTCTACAGAGATGCGTGCAAGTTCATATTACAATCTTTATGATCTGAGTAAATCCCTTGAGGACGCAACAAGTGCAAGATTTTACTTGGAAGAACTCAGAAAGATCGATCCAAATTACATTGATTTCGAAGCAGCACTCGGTGAACTCAAATAGAAACGCTACGAAAAAGTAAAAGCGGGCAAAAGCCCGCTTTTATTTGGCTGGGGCGGGAGGATTCGAACCTCCGAATGTCGGATCCAAAGTCCGATGCCTTACCAGCTTGGCGACGCCCCACCGTGTTATAATTTTACCATCGTCAGGGAACAACGTCAACAGTTTAAAGGGGTGATGTATCTTGGAAAAGATAAGACTTAAGATCAAAGATACTAACGAAGAATTAACAATTGAACAAGGTGAAAAATTGATAGATCATCTTTCCAGATACGCCAAAGATCATGAAACACCGATTGTTGCAGCAAAGGTCGATAATGCAATCGTGGAATTAAATAAGCCACTTGACAGAGGTGGAGTGGTTGAATTCATAGATCTTTCTACCATGGATGGTTTGAGAATCTACCAAAGGGGCGTACTATTCTTGTTACACATGGTGTTGAAAGAACTTTATAGAGACTACCAATTGTGGGTATTACATTCCATCGGTAACGCCCTGTACTGTGAATTGAGGAAAAATGGCGAAAGAAAGAGCTTCACAGACGAAGATGTTTCCAGAATAAAGAACAGAATGTGTCAGCTGGTCCAAGAGAATATCCCCTTTGAAAAGCGTGAATTTTACAAGAACGAAGCTTTTGAGATTTTCTCTAGCCAAGGTGATGTTGACAGAATAAGGTTGTTCAAGTTCAGGAAGAAGAAGACAATAAAACTTTACAGATGTTTGGAATACTATGATTACTACTATGGTTACATGCCGCCGAGTACTGGTTATCTAAAATATTTTGATCTTGAAAGCCAAAAAGACGGTTTACTATTGATTCTA
Organism: Pseudothermotoga sp.; assembly: GCA_046294065.1. GTDB lineage: Bacteria > Thermotogota > Thermotogae > Thermotogales > DSM-5069 > Pseudothermotoga_B. The sequence continues at coordinate 11,175 of JBKBIU010000005.1, read as the reverse complement.
CCAGATAGGTCTGATCCGAAAAATATCAAAAGACCGAATCCCTTACCAAAATTGTCCTCGGTTTTCTTGGAGTATGCTCGATGGCTCGATGTAATAGGAATAAACACGGTGGCTGATTTGAATGAACTCATTGCAACTGGCGAACGCGCTGTGATCGATCTAATGCTTCTCAGTGAGGCATTACACGAGAAGAGAATCGCTCAAATTGCCGAACAATTTGCCAACAGTGGTGCTCGGTTGATCCTCATAGCTGGTCCATCTTCTTCGGGTAAGACTACCTTTGCAAAACGCTTGCTGATTCAGTTGAAAGTTTTTGGTTTCAAACCGCTGAGTATTTCTCTTGATGATTACTTCGTAGATAGAGAAAAAACACCTCGAGACGAATCAGGAAATTTTGATTTCGAGGCAATTGAGGCAATAGATCTGGAACTTTTCAACCAGCATCTGATAGATTTATTAGAGGGCAGAGAGGTGCGATTACCTCGATTTGATTTTAAGACAGGTAGAAGAATCTGGTTAGACAAACCAATCAAGCTCGATAAGAACCAGCCAATAGTTGTTGAAGGTATCCACGGTTTGAATGAGAGATTGACTTCTTCAATAGATAGATCGCACAAATTTAAGATCTATGTCAGTGCATTGACCCAGCTCAATCTTGATGCGCATAATAGAATAACGACAACAGATACGAGGTTGCTGAGGAGGATTGTACGTGATTACAAATTCAGAGGACATTCGGCGTTAGATACACTTAGAATGTGGCCAAGTGTGAGAAGAGGAGAGGAAAAGTATATCTTTCCATTTCAGGAAGAAGCAGATGCTATGTTCAATTCAGCAATTGTGTATGAACTCGCCGTGCTTAAGATCTTTGCAGAACAGCTCTTGGTTCAGATCCTCCCAGACGAACCCGAGTATTCGGAGGCATTAAGATTGACAAAGCTTTTAGATTACTTTCTGCCAATCACCAATGTTGAAGATATACCAAGGAGTTCTATACTCAGAGAATTTGTTGGAAGGAGTGTTTTTAAGTATTGAAAAGATTGCTGCTTCTTCTTTTGATCGTTGTTGTAGTGAAGGGTTTTTCCTTTGACCTATACGTTGGTAAGAAACTTATGTATTCATCGGCGGATCTTGAGAATATAATGAGCTGGTCATCCTTTGTTTCCTTCATGGAGAATTACGCAAGAATGATGGGAATGGATAATCTCTCGACTGGTGAAATTGGTGATTTTCACTACCTCGTTTGGAGGGGTCACACCGTTGGCTATGCTATGAATTCTAATGTGTTTGTAGTAGATGGTGTTACGATCAGGAGTAAAGCCGTTCCTGTAGACAATATTTTATCGGTATTTCAGCTTCCTTTCCTTCGGAGGGAATCAGAAATTGTTTTGGCTGATATGATAATAAACAAAATAATTCAGACAGATGATATAATTGATATAGTTTATGATGGTGCAAATGAGCTTGTATTTGTGCAGAAACAAAACCAGATAGAAGTTGTGAGTGATAGTTTTGTTGCAGTGAATGGCCATATTTATAAACCTGGTCAGCCTGTTTTGATCATCCAGACGGACAAAAGAATCGACCAAAAGATTGAAATGCCTGGACTAACACGTGTCGTACTCATCAAAGAAACTTTCTTGAATGATAAGGTTGTTACACTGAAATTTGAAGAGGTTTCCCAAATTCCCGAAGATGGTATTCTAATTTTCTATTCAGACGGTGACGATAGAATCATCATCAGGCCTTATTCGCCAGATTTTGAAGGTTCCGATTGGCCAGTTTATGCACAAAACAAGAGGATAGCTCAACAAATAGCCGCGCGTTTCGGTCTCAAATTGGAGTTATGTCCATTGTATAACCTACCTGTGGGAAGAATAGCTATGGTTTTGTTGCTTTCAGACGTTACGAAGATACAAAAGATCGAGGAGTATCTGAAGGAGTTGCTTCAGTAAATGAAAAGACAATTGTTGATTTTTTTAATTCTGCTACCAGCTGTCATTTTTTGTAGAAATTACGTCCTGTTTTATTTGGACCAAAATCTGTTGCCAGTCAGTGTGACTGTGAGTTATGATAAAGATGACGTACTGAACTTCTTGTTTGATAAACTTGCAGAGCCAGTAGCAGGTACAGTGAGCTTTGTTCCAAAGAATATTCTGAGGGCGTATTTTTTCGTTGAAAAAGTCTTGGTAATCGACCTTAGATCAACGGTCTTAGCAGGTATCGATTTTCAACAGGAACGCTATTTGATCCATCAACTTTTGAGGACCGTTTTTGAAAACTTCAAGGCGATAGATTCTGTTTACATTACAGTCGATGGTAAAAGGAAGGATAAACTTGTTAATTATGTAGATGTGCGTTACGGATTTCCGAAACAAATATGGTCCAGCTGGCCAATCGAGGGAGAAAGATGAAAAGCAATCTTGTGAAGATCAACGACAGGGTACTGCTTGCCTTTGAAGATGGTTCAAATTTCATCGTGCAGGTTCAGGACGGAACTCTTGGTACTCACAAAGGGATCATTGATTTAACAACTTTGATTGGCAAACCCTACGGCAGTAGGTGTGAGTCAAAAAATGGTAATTACTTTAGAATAATGCGTCCTCGACTTGTCGATGAGATCTTCAAGATGAATAGGAGGACGCAAATTGTTTACCCAAAAGATATGGGCTATATATTGTTGATGCTTGATGTAAAGGAAGGCGACCTCGTGATAGACGCCGGAATTGGTAGTGGCGCCATGTGTGCAGCCCTTGCAAGATGTGTTGGACCCACTGGAAAAGTTTTTGCATATGAGAAGAGGGAGGATTTTAAAAGTCTTGCAGAATCCAATCTATCAAAATGGGGACTGCTAGAAAGAGTTGTTGTTAAACTAAGGGATATAAAAGAAGGCTTTGACGAGATAGTGGATGCCATTTTTTTAGATGTGCCTGATCCCTGGAATTATATCCTTCATTGTTACAACGCATTGGTTGGATCGGGGAACATAGCTATTGTATGTCCAACAACCAATCAAGTACAAATGGTTCTTGCGGAGCTTGATAAGTATGGTTTTGTTGACATCGAAGTGTGGGAAAGCCTTTTTAGACAATACAAACCTGTCCACGAAAGACTGAGACCATTTGATAGAATGGTGGCTCATACAGCTTTTATGATATTCGCACGAAAAGTAAGTGAGTTTTGAGGAGGGATGAAAATGAAAAGAAATTCTTTGTTATTTGTCATTGTGCTCTCAATCTCTGTGATTGTGGCGAGCTGGATTCTTTCCGCTGCCATTACACCAAAAGATGTGAACAAAGCACTTGATCCTTTCTATCAAACCTTGTCGTACATATTGAATGCCTATTATCAGAGAGATCAGATTGATTTGAACAAACTCATGGATTCTGCCATAGACGGTCTGGTAAAAGGTTTGGGTGATGACTTTTCTTATTATGAAAATCCCCAAGAGATGCAGGAAAAGCAAATAGAACTCGAGGGAGAATATGGCGGACTTGGTATTGAGGTCACGTACGACAGTGAATACAAAGCCGTGAAAGTTGTGTCACCAATGTATGGTACACCTGCATGGAGAGCCGGTCTGAAAGCCGGTGATAGGATAGTCACCATAGATGATCAACCCGTCAGTGAGATGGAATATATGGAAGCAGTGAGAAGATTGCGTGGACAACCTGGATCGACAGTTAGGATAAAGGTCCTCAGAGAAGGTGTTGATTCTTTGTTGACTTTTGAGATCGTAAGAGAGAAGATACAGATAATCCCTGTAAAGCACGCATTCATTGAAACGTCTAAAGGACGAATCGGATATACACTTATAACGAGATTTGGAGCGAAGACATCGGAAGAGATGGCAGAAGCCCTGAACGAGATCTTCCAGAAAGGTGTCAAGGGTTTGATCATAGATTTGAGAGACAACCCTGGTGGATACTTGAACAGTGCCATCGAAGTTGCAAGTTATTTCATAGACAAGGGCGTTGTTGTTAAAACGAAAAACGGATATGGAATCGAAGAAGTTTATGAATCTAAGGGCAACAATTATCCAAATGTACCGATCGTTGTCCTGGTGAATAAAGGTTCTGCTTCGGCATCTGAAATATTGACAGGAGCTTTGAAAGATTATCAAATTGCGAAGGTTGTTGGTCAAAAGACCTTTGGAAAAGGATCAGTTCAGACGGGATTTCCACTCAGTAACGGTGGAACGCTCTATTTGACCACAGCACATTACATGACACCATCTGGAAAGGACATTCACAAAATAGGAATCGAACCAGATGTTTTTGTTGAAGAAGCCACAAGTACCGCACGTGTTTCGACTGCGGTAGATTACACTAAGAAGGTTATTGAAATTGACATGAATGATCGCTACATAATTAAAGGACTGGAGGTTCTCATGGAGATGGTTAAATGACGTCTGCGGGAATGGCTGTGGTGGTTTTCCTCGTTTGTTTCACTGTTTTCTTACTCATTTATTTTTCAGTGAACAGACAGGGTGAATTCTTCACCATAAACCCATTCCCGCGTGTCGTAATATCTTCACCTTTCGGCCCATTGTTGGATGAACTTAAAGCCATCGCGGAACAAATTTTTTTTTATAAAAGAGCACTTTCCATGGGACAAAAGATAGTATTAAACTTGTCACTCAAGGATTCTGTCGTTCATGCAGGATCATTTTCTGCGTATTCAGAAATGATAAATGAAATCGAAAAAAAGTCTGGTACACGACCTATTGAGAAGAAGATCATTTTGAAGATTGGAAATTATGAATATTTGATACATTCTTCCTTTGTTTTCAATGATGTCCTATTTATGTATAGGCCAAGAGTTGTTTTAACAGATAAGGGATATATTCTTCGTGACCATATTGACGTTGCAAAGGTGATCTTGATGGCTCTGAATGGTGAGGGACCAGATATCGATCTACAGCAAAGTGAAGAACAATTACTGAGCTCACTTGTGCTGATGTCTCACAGGTATGGTATAGAGGTGGTAAAAACCAAATGAGCTATTTGGGACTTCTATATTCACCAAAGAAAATAGCAAAGGTTGCTGACTACTGGACTTTGTTGATACCTTTCATACTCACCAACACACTGTGGTTTTCCTTGTCCGATAAGATACGGTATGTACTTTTGAATACAAATTATTTTGTTGGTTATGTTCAATTCAACACGATAGTCTTTGTCTATGTTGCCATTCTTTGTGGAGTCACTGCACTGATTGAGAGAGATTTCAAGAAAATCTTCTCGATGCCATTGTTTTTCCTTCCTTATCTTTTTGTACCAATCTATTTGAGGATTCTTGAATTTTTTGATTTACCTTCTATACTTTCTATTTCCATAGGTTTTGTTCATTCCCTGCTATCTTCTTTTGATTACTATAAACCATCGATTCACGTTATTCGGACGATTGCTTGTATCCTGGTGATGATGGTGGTGAGACGGTGGTTTTCGGTAACTTTGTAGTGAAGCATCGATTGTTACTTCTCATAATCTTTGCTGTTCTTTCCGTTATACTTGGATACTATGGAGTAGCAAATCTCACCATCAATTCAGATTTAGCCAGTCTTGCCCCTGCAGGTGCAGATTCTTATGTCGAGCAGATCGACTTCTTGGTTCAAAAATTATCTTCAAATACCCTTACCATAATCGCTTACACAGATGGGAATGTAGAGAGGGCCAAATGGGCTTTGGAAAAACTGAAGGAGAAGTTTGAACAAACTGATTATATTGTTGAAACGATGAAGCTCGACAACCCCGAAGTCTTTGTCAAATATGGATTTTTGGCAATGGATTCCAGTAGTCTAAAAGGTATAAACAGTTCTTTCAATTTGAATATCAACAATATGTTGGATTTCTCAGAATATAGGAAACTCGCACAGTCCTTCATGACTGTTGAACAATTGTTGAAAGAATACGAAAAAAGAAAAGGTATAGAACAATACACAATGGTTTCACCTGACCAGCGTGTGATCATAATCAATTTTGTGTTGAAAGACAGCATCATAGATGTTGGGCGTGTTAGCCGATCCATAATGGATCTGAAAAAGATCGCTCAACAAGTCACAAAAGAAACGGGTGTGAGGCTTCTTTTCACAGGTACCGCTGTAGGTGTTTTTGAGTCCAATGAACAGGTGGCGAAAGACTTTCTCTTGACAACCCTTATATCCTTTACCGGCATCTGTCTTGTGATTTACATAGGTTATGGAAGTATTTCCATTCTAGGACTTTTACTAACGTCAATGGCTGTGGCCATGTGTATAACCTTGGGAATTACAAAATTATTTTTGGGTGAGATAAACATCGTGACCTCCTTTGTAAATGCAATGGTTCTTGGATTAGGTATCGACTATGGAATTCACATGATCACAAAAGTGACTTCACACGCACAAGAGGGGAAAATCGAAGAAACTACCGTGACAACTGCTATTTCTGAGTTCATGCGTCCAGCCAGTGCAGCCCTTTTGACAACGATAGGTGCTTTTTCTTCCATGTTCTTTGGTTTGTCAAAACCATTCGTACAGATGGGTTTATTTGCCATAATAGGTCTGTCTATATTCTTTGTCACGATGCTTTTGTTTCTTCCATCACTTTTACTTGTCTTTAGGCCAAGGGTGAGAGAAAACAAAAAGCGAATGGACTTCTCCTTTTTCTTCAGAGGTAAGACAAAGCAATTGATCAGCATCGTAACCATAGGCATAGTTTTTGCTTTCGTACCTTTGGGAATACTGAACCTAAAAAATTATTGGTATACTCCTTCAGGGTTAGTCTCAGAAAAAGCAGAGTCTTCAGTGGCCTTTGAAGAGGTCAAGAGAAGTTTTCAGAAGGTTGGTTTTGGAGAGATCTGTGTTTTAGCTGATGATCTTGAAGATCTGAAGAGAATAGACTATATCATAAGAAATTCTGGTTTCCTCATTGCCCCACTGTCTGTTTTGAACATCTTGGAATATGCATCTGATGATGTTGTAAAAGCTTTGCCAAGCGTCTATTCTAATCTTTTTGAGATAGTGAATAATCCTGTGCTGATCGCTTTGTTCAAAAGAGTTGGGGTATACAGCCAGATCCTTGAGATGCTGTCGATGGTGCGAAATTCCAAGAATATGCAGGATATATTAGATGAATTGAAGAAAGATGTCCCAATGTTGTTTTACGAAAGGGAAGGTAAAACAAAGTTTGTCTTGTACACTGACACCATCCAAGATCTTTATAAACAGAATAGAATAAAGGAAGTCTACAACTTTTTTCAGAGAAACAATGTCAAATCCTATGGTTATCCGGCAATACTTTACAATGTAATGAACGACATGAGAGGGACAATTTATTGGCTTTCCTTTTTCGTTTGTCTTGGTGTTCTTGGTATGTTATTGATAGATACAAGATCAGTGAAGACAACTTTATTGATACTTAGCTCGGTTATTGTTTCGATCGTAGTCGCTTTTGGTATAGGTTCGATTCTCGGAGTTCATGCTACTTTTATGACATTACTTTTGATACCAATACTTGTTGGGACAGGTGTAGATGGCTTGATCCACATGTATCATATATCAAGAGCTAAAGATTTTGATGGACTCGTGCGAACATTGAAATCAATCACCTTCTGCACTTTTACAACGGTTGTTGCTTTTGGTAGTTTCTCATTGGCCGAGGGGAAACTTTTGAAAGAATTTGGTATCTTGATGGGGATGGGGCTGTTAATAAACTGGCTCATAGCAGTCTTCGTGACAGAATATTTTTTCAAAGGTGGTGATATTGTTGAAAATCGCCATGTTCACTGATACATACATACCACAGGTTAATGGGGTAGCGACGTCGGTCAGCCTCTATAAGCGAGCTCTTGAGAAACTTGGTCATGAAGTTTATGTAGTAGCCCCGATAGGTCCTAAAGATGACAGTATTTTTGCAATAGGTGGAATACAATTTAAGTGGGAGAAAAACCATGTGATACCTAACAGTGGAAGATTATTGCCATTGCTGAACTTCGTAAAACAGAAAAGAATAGAGGTGATTCACAGTCACGCTCCTTTTGCACTTGGTTTTAGAGCACTTACCGTTCAAAGACGGTTGCAAATCCCGCACCTTCATACTTATCATACCTTGCTGGTGGAATACAGACATTATATCCCAAAGCCACTCACTCCTTCTGCAAGGAGTGTAGAGGAATTTTCGGCGTGGTTTTGCAACATGGTGAATAGGGTGATCGCACCTACCCAAAAGATCAGGGATGAATTGCTCAGATATGGTGTGAACAGACCTGTAGATGTCATTCCAACAGGTATCGATGTAGAGCTCTTTGACAGTGCAGATGAATTCAACATAAGAAAGCGTCACAACATCGACGACAGATCAAAGATCCTTTTATTTGTTGGAAGACTCGCGAAGGAAAAAAATGTAGTATTTGTGATCCAAGCTCTGAAAGAGTTGCTTCAGAGAAAACATGACGCTCACTTGATTATCGTAGGTGATGGCCCTGAAAGAAATTCTTTGGAAAAGGTCGTCAGAGAATTTGACATAGAACCACATGTGACTTTCACTGGATATATGCCAAGAAAGGCACTTGCAAATTACTATAGACAGGCTGATTTATTCACCTTTGCATCGGAAAGCGAAACCCAGGGTTTGGTAGTACTTGAGTCACTTGCGGCAGGCACACCTGTGGTAGCAGTAGCGAAGATGGGTATAGCTGATGTATTGGAAGATGGGCAAGGCGCACTGCTGATAAAAGAGTCCATTCTTTCGGAATTTGTCGAAAAAATTGAACAGTTACTCTGTGACACAACTTTTTATGAACGTATGTGCCAGATTGGGAAGCAATATGTCATCAAGAACTGGTCTATAGACGCAAAAGCTCTTCTGCTGGAGGCTTCCTATAAAAAGGCCATTGAGGAGGGAGCATGTCAGCATGATTTCCGCGATAATGTCTGGATTGAAATCATGGTGGAAAAGATGCGAAATATCCCTGCAAGAATCTTTGAAACCATCAACAGTGGAGGTGTAAAAGGTGTTGGGGTTAAACATCTTACTCGGTCACGTCGTAGCTGATCATGCGTTCACGAACAATGCAAAGATCCGAACTTACTCTGCTAATAAGTTAGTTGGTCATATCATCTGGTCGATTTTGGCGATCTTGGCTTTTACTTTCGATACACTCTTGAAATCCTTTACAGGGATTGCTATATTAGTTGGTTTTTCCTTTTTTCATGCCATTCTTGATGTCTTGAGGGTGAAGTGGTACCAGAAAAACAAGAAAATTGTCGATCTTATTGAATTGATTGGTATTCTTGTAGCGCTTACGATCAACTTGATCTTTGCTTCTTTGCTTCAAAATTCTTACCTATCTCCGGAGTTTGTACAGTACCTCATGGGTATGAGTGTTGTTTCGGTAGGGATTACCTACATTTTTCGTAATTATTATCCAGGCGATGAGTTCTTGCCTGATGTAGATGGCATATCTGAAAGACTTGCCATCTTTGTTTTTACACTGGCTTCAAAGCCTTTACTCACCCTCATCAGCATAGCCATTGGACTACTGTACAGGCTTCTATTTGTGAAAAGGGTGAACCACACCTGGTGGATCAGTCCTGTGAGTGGAATCCTTTTGAGCCTTTTGTGGAAGTGGATCATCTATTCATGATAGGCGAAAAGGTCATTTGGGTTGCAACTTTGCCCTCTACAAACGATTTTGTAAAAGAAAACTGGCAAAGGCTGTTGCACGGCACTGTTGTGGTTGCGCAATGTCAAACAGCTGGCAGAGGTAGGTATAACAGATACTGGCATTCGCCAGAAGGTGGTTTGTGGTTTTCAATTCTCTTCAAGCCAAGAAAACAGATCAAGCCAACCTTTTTCACAAAAATTTGTTCTGTTGCCATCGTCAAAGCACTCTCCTTGATTGAGGTATATACAAGGATCAAATGGCCAAATGACATTTACTACGAAGGTAAAAAGTTGGCTGGTATTTTGAGTGAATCTGTTTTTGAGGAGAATACATTGAAGGCAGTCATTGTAGGCATTGGTATCAACGTGAATAATACTATTCCCCAGGAATTAAGAGACAAGGCAATAAGCCTTCATGAGATTTCTGCTAAGGGTTACGATATACGGAGAATTCTTAGACTCCTTCTTAAATACGTCAATCAACTGTTGAAAAGATACTCAAATAAACCTGAAGCAGTGACAAGAATCTGGAAAGGTTTGTTGATTCAAAAAGAAGGACAAACGATCACTTTCAGATTAAACGAAGTCATAAAGACAGGAAAGATTGTGAAAATAGACGATGAAAAGATTATCTTAGAAGCAGAAAATCAACAGATGCAGTTGAGTTCTTTAGAGATTCTAGAGCCTTGATTGATTCAAGATGTCGTATTCTGCCTCTGAGATCACACGTACAACTACTTCTTTAAATGGATGAATGATTTTCACAGTATCACCGGGTTTTATTTCATAGGAAGGTTTGACCACCCTGTCATTGACCAAGACTTTTCCGTGCAACAGCATCTGCTGAGCTATTGTTCTTCTTTTCACTAACCCCGTTGATTTGAGATATTTGTCTATTCTCAATATCTTGTCCTCCTTTTCTGTTCTATTATAGCGCGACCCTGTGAGATGCTCATTTGTTCTTTACGGCCAGTATTTGCTGAAAAGAATCATGTTATAATTCTATCAACACCTCATAGAGGGGTGCAAAAGCAATGAAATGGTTAGTCTTTCTGTGTGTTGCAGTCGTATGTTGTTGTTTTCCAACAACAGTGAAAATTGGTGTTTATCGAAATCCTCCGTTGATAGATTTTTCTGATGGCAAAGTATCCGGTTTGTATGCTCAGATACTTGAGCAGATACTGTCACAGAACAACTGGAAAGCCGAGTATGTTTTCGACGATTTTAATGTATTGCTCAACAAACTCAAAGATGGACAGATCGATCTCATGACGGCGGTAGCCTACACGCCAGATCGTTCTAAACTGTTCGATTTTAACAACCAAGCAGTGATTCTCAACTGGGGTGTTATTTGCATGAAAGGGACCTTGAAGAGCTTGTTAGATCTTCAAAACAAGGTTGTAGCAGTAGTCGAAAGCGGTGTTTATGGAGATTATTTCAGAAAACAAGCGGAAGATTTCAAACTGAATATCAGGTATTTGTACGTTCGAGATTACGAAGAAGCTTTCAAAGCTGTTAAGAATGACTT
>JBKBIU010000183.1:0-3237 GCA_046294065.1 Pseudothermotoga sp. | reverse complement strand
GTCCTAGAATTATCGTACTGGGCAAGTGAATGGCTATCCACAACAAATTATGAACAAAGGCTCCCAGGGGAAAGCCCCTGGAAAACCCCCGTAGATCAAATATTTCCCTACTTTTTAGTACTGTTAAATAATTTCTTAGGCCAACATAATGCCCATCTGAATCAAGAAAACTGAGTAAAACTGTTTTTATAACTGGGTAGACCACAAAGACTAGTAACAACACAACAGCTGGTAAAACGAAGAACAGAACATATCGATTTTTGGTGCGCATATCTTTTTAACGCTTCTTGGGTGCCTTCTGCTGCAATGTTTCTATGACATCATTGAGTCTATCTGGCTGCACCCAGAGTAGCTTCAACTGATCCCAGAAGGCAGGTTGAAATTCTCCACCAATTGAGTCATCTAAGTCTGGAAGAGCCGTTACGCCTTCTATTATCTTAGCGACTTCTCTGTCAACAACCGGGTAATTGGAGAGGTCAATTCCAACGGCTGTTGCTATGTGTCCACCTTGCTTCACCTGAACCGCCTGGCCTTGTGGACCAGAAAGCCATGCTATGAGCTTCTTTGCCTGCTCAGGATACTGAGTGTATTTGGACACGAATGCATAATCAGCGCCAAAGACAACACCTCTTGCTCCTGGCAGTGAAAACACACCAAGATCATTTGGATCCTCCACCATACCAGTTATCCAACTTCCCATGAAATATAGTCCATAGTCTCCGTTCCACCATTGCTTTAAGACCAGTGTCCACTCCGTCGGCTCACCGAAATATTTTTTGTTGAGTAAGTAGGTCAATCTGTCAAAAGCATTCTTCACAATATAACTATCCCATCTGACGTTGCCTTCGATCAGATCCAGTTGTAGTTCTGGTCCACCAAAGGTTATCAGGAAATGTTCTGTCACATCCGAGAGAGGCCAACCAACACCGTCACCGCTGGCAATCGGAGCTTTAATTTTGGGTATACTCTTTATTTTTTCAAGGAGCGCAACGAACTCCTCCCAAGTCTTTGGTACTTGCAGACCATGTTTTTCAAAGAAAGACTTTCTGTACCAAAAACCTGGTTTAACTTTGCCGGTGTAAGCAACTCCATAGAGTTCTTTACCAACCTTTACTGCATCGAGTGATCCTGGTAGATATTCTGCCTCATTGATTACATTGGTCAATGGCATGATGTGTCCTTTTTGTCCATATTCTCTGATGAAACTAGCCCACATAAAGATGACATCGCCCGGTGTTTTCTTTGCAGCAAACTGTGCTGGTAATAAATTCGCAAGATCTTCTGCTCTGTAGATTTTGTACTCAACTTTTATACCCGTTTGCTTCTCGAACTCTCTCAGGACAGGCATGAAACCCTCCATCTCTGCACCTGACCATGGACCTATGACAGTGAGTGTTACAGCACTTAAAGCAGTGGCGAGCAGAACTAAGGAAACAACAATCCACCTTGACATATGCACTCCCTCCCCTTCTGGCACAAAGCCAGATTTTTGTTGTAACATGAATTAATTCTATATACATAATACAGCAAGATATGTTACCTGTCAAGTCATGGAATTTTCAGTCTCATTTGTCTCGTCGGGTCAATATCGTTGATATGAAAAACTGTGGAAAGTTTCATGCGGTATTGGTTGAGTAAAAATTAGATGAGTCTAGAAAACATCAGGGGCAGATTGTAACATTAAAACCCTTTGATAGAAGGATCAACAATAAAACAGCCCTGTGAATGAATATTTGTTGAAGAAAATTTAGATTAAATGCTTGAATATGTGGATAAAGCAGTGCGTACTGCACCTTCAGCGTACCAGCGGAGTGTAAACAAAAGAGAACCCAAGAGAACGTTCAAAGTCGTTCATTTTATCGTGCACATGTTTTGTATTACACTCGCTATCCTTTGTCCAGGTCGATTTCAAAGACCGATTCAACAGATAAAAATAAAACTGCTGTTTCAATTACTTCGACAACAGAAAGAATTACCAAACATATTTTGCAGAGCCATCCTGTCGTTTATCTTTCTTTTTGAGCAAAATAACGAAACTTGAACCATTAATTCCACCAAAAATGCCAATGCGATGAAGATAGGAAAAATGAATCAATTCTGGCTTCTGGTGCGAGCGCAGCTATTAAGATACCGTCAACAAGACTGCACAGACTTTGAACTATCAAAACGGCTTCAGTGGTAAAGATCACTTCATGATAATTTTCTCAAAATCAGATCGAAGCGAAAGACGGTTTGCATCTCTTTTCTGAAAAAGTCATCAAAAGAATGCCACGGACAAGTGACCTAAGTCCCAAGAATACTTTGCGTCTCTACAAAACTTTTACTGCTCACCACGATTTGGTACCACACATATGAAATGAGCAAGTTTGTCACCAATATTTATAAATTGATGCTCTTCATTCGGCTGTACAAAAATAAAAGCGCCTTTTTCCACTACTGTTTCCCCATCTGTTGATTTAACCTTTATTTTTCCATCTACAACAAAAACCTCATGTTCCCAATCATGAGAATGATAAGGTGTACTGGCGCCTGGTTTGAGTGTAAAGAGTCTCATTGCAAAGGTTGGAGAATCGTCCTTGGGACCTATCAAAACTCTTTTCAACACCATCCCATTAAAAAAACTCTCAGGTTCTATATTTTTGTAAGTACCTATTTTCAACACATACACCTCCTCTATAATTCTACATCTTCTCCATGGGAATCTTAGATCATCAATACAGTTGATACATTTTTGAAGTTACCAAAACTGAATCATCAACATGCTGTTTGTGATTGGTTTCATCATAAAAATCAGCCAACGCTCCCCGTGAGAGAGTAAATTTTGCCTTTTTGTTAACTGATCTTCTGATTTTTTAACTGGAAGGCAGAAAAGACAGTTATTAGACAACTGAGGCCAAAAAAAGAAGTTTTCACAGCTTGAACTGATGATCGCCTTGATTCTTTCAAAATAGCTCTAACAAGATGGCATTTACTACTGTTTTTGAAATTTGACTTGTGTTAACGATAACGTTATCGTTAAAGTAGACCAGTGGAGTTGATCTCCTTGGTCTCAAAAATTGCAAAGAGGAGGTAAGATCATGAAGAAACTACTTTTGGTTTTGCTGATGGCAGCTTTATTATCAGTCTCAATCACAGCAAAAACAACGATAACTGTGTGGACATTCTTCAGCGGTGGTGAAGGTTTCATAGTAACAGACCTGATCAAAAAGTTCAATGCTGAAAACCCAGATATCGAGG
>JBKBIU010000182.1:0-3246 GCA_046294065.1 Pseudothermotoga sp. | reverse complement strand
AGAGAATTTCTCCTTCTCTTGCTTTGTCCCCATCTCAAAGGTCATCGTTATGAACGGTATCTTCACCAAGAGTTCCATCATAGAAGGATCATAGGTGATACGAAAATCAAAAGCCGAAAGATCCGGTTTGTCTATGTGCAAGTTTTTCAATCCCAGTTTGTTTACCACTTCATCACTCAACTGAATAACCTCGAGTTGATAAATCACAATACTTTGCTGTGCAAAGGAAAAAAGGCACAATAAAACCAGAGCAGAGAAAATTATCATCTTTCTCATTTTTAACACTTCCTCACAAGGTCTCTGCACTCAAAAATATGACAAGTTCTCGTTTGCTCTGGCTATCTGATTTTACGCCAAACAGATATCTCAAAAGCGGTATACCTCCTAAAAATGGAAAACCTACATAAGAGTCAGAAGATTTTTCAACGGTTAAACCGCTTATCACAACTGTCTGACCGCTTTGTATACACAGTGTAGTAGATAACTCACTCCTCTTAGTTGATAGGGAACTGCTCGTCTGTGCCGTTGTGAAATGACTCACACTAGGTGCAACGGCAATCTCGAGTTGATTGTTTCCAAGCACCCTTGTGGTTATATCGAGTCCTACACCAACATCCACAGTTTGGGTTGTTACAGTCCCTCCTTCTGGTTGAATGATTATTATTTCTCTCTGGCCAACAAAGAGTCTCGCCGGCTTATTTTCCTGAACAATGATCCATGGGTCCGCTTTTATAGTTGCTTTTTGTTGTTCTTCCAAAGCTCTTATTCTCGCAATGATTGTTCCAAAAACATCTGTTTGGACCGATAGAACCCCAGATATCAGCCCCAAAGCAGTAGTCCAGTTCTCTTTAATTTGTTGACCAGCCCTAAAGGTATATCCAAGCTGGTCCAGCCCCAGGTCCGTCATTGCATCCTTGGAAACTTCCGTTACGATGACACTTATCTTGACTTGCTTTGGTGGTATATCCATCTTCTTAAGATCTTCTTCGAATCTCTCTATGATCTGTTCTGGTGCAGTTATCGTGATCAAGTTGTTTTGTGTGTCAATTTTTATAAATGGTTCGTAAAAGGATGGTAAAAGATTCTTCACTGCGTCTACCTTAAGATAACTTGGTTTTATTGTTTTGGTCTGTGCAAGGTATCTGAAGGCAGGATTCTTTGGATCTGGTGCACCAACAAAATAAAAACCGTCTACCTTTATAAAAGTGTAGCCGCCTGGCATCAAGATCATCTTCAATGCCTTTTCTAGCGGTACTTCATTGAGTTCAATAGTCACAAAACCACTCACCGTTGTGTCAGCAATGATCGGAATTCCAGTTTGAGCAGATATATCGGCCAGGGCATCTAAGATATAAGTATCCTGAAAGAAATTTGAAACCAGTGGTTCCTGTTCCCCAAGAGCCACGAAAGCTATCAGAATAAAACATACTGCAAGCATTTTTTTCATTGCCCCTCTCCCCCTTCTATCTTAATCACGCTTCTTATCAACTTTGGCTCCAATCCGCCAAAATCAATCCTTGCAACAATGTCATACTCACCAGGCTCGAGTTTAATGGGTATCACCACGCCGAAAAATCTTTCGGTCTTTGGCAAAATGGGGGTCTCCTCAGTGTAAGAAGCACTGGCAAGTCTTTGAGTAGTGGCTGGGAATATGATTCCACTCGGGTCCT
Source organism: Pseudothermotoga sp. (assembly GCA_046294065.1). Classification (GTDB taxonomy): domain Bacteria; phylum Thermotogota; class Thermotogae; order Thermotogales; family DSM-5069; genus Pseudothermotoga_B. Next base: position 1,576 of record JBKBIU010000182.1, on the reverse strand, counting down.
CTTTTGGCGGTATTCGTTTTTCTATTCCTATTGTTATGGTAGGCAAAAGGTGTATGGTTCCTTCATTTTTGACCATTAGATCGATCTCTAAACCATCTTCCACTAATTTAATCAGTTGAAAGTCGGCTACAATCTTTCTGACGACCGTATCATCAGAACCAACATAGATCAATAGATTCGCACCGAATTCAGTCTTTAAATCTGAAGTAGAAGAAGAAAAGGCTATATCAAAGTAAAAACCACCGAGTGCTTCTTTTGGAGGATTTGCTGTGATTCTAATTCTTCTGCTTTGGTTTGGTTTCAGTTGGAAGGAACCCGGACTGATCTCTACCCACTCTGGTGCCTTTGCCCTTTCTTCTGTGGGAATAAGCTCTCCGTATACATCGTACTCAAGAGGATAAACAGAAGTACTTATATTCGCCGTTTGTTGACCTCTGTTTGTAATTTCAATGGTAGTACTCCTGAAGGTCGCTGGCAGTGTCTTGAGTTCGATATTTCCAGGCTCTACATAGAACATAGGTGCTTCACTCGTTTTAGTCTGAGAAATCCTTGCTCCACCTTCTTCAACGGTAAATTCAGTTTCTATGATGGCAGGCCTGTGTCCCCCATAGTAGATCACACCTTTGGCTATGTAAGTACCCACTGGAAGTTGTCTCAACGTTATACTCCTTATCTTCACTTTTGCTTCCGGTAGAATAACACCTGTACCAGCACCAAGTGGGATCTTGGAAATCGTTCTTCCTTCCTTTGTTTTTATTGTAAGCTCGCCTGTAACTTCAACGTGTATATTGCTCTTGTTGAATACAGTTACACTAAATACATTTGCATCATCACCAATTGTTTGCTTAATCTCGGCTAAAGAAGGAATCTCACCTATTTTCTGAACCTCGATCTCTGTTGCGTAAGCTTCTATTCTCTTACGACCAGCCTCGACAGTTAACTCGAGATAGCTTGGCAGTTGAAATTGAAATTGCGCAGCCATTCCCATGGCATCAGGCATTACTTCAGGTTTTTGTGACGGTGGCACCAATCTAAAGACAATGGCAGCATACCTACCTCCGATTGTCCCTCTCGGTACACTGACCTCCACCGTCACCACCTGGCCGCCGCCAGGTTGAAGTGTAAAACTGCTGGGAGTAACCTTAATCCATTTCGCAGCTGAATAGGAAGTTGATGCAGCTGGAGCAACATTGTAATTTCCCTCTATATCCTGGATGACATCAGCAATGAGGACCTCTATACCCACAGCGTTAAATTCATCACCGTTCTCGAGAAATATGTTGTAGCTGAATTTATCACCTTGTGAAACTGTCCTTGTGACGAGCAAAGGGTCCAGTCTTACACCAAAAGATCCCTGAAAAAATGCCAAGTTTGCTAACAACATCAGAAGGATAAATATCATCTTTTTCAAAGTAATCACCCCATTCTTGTCTTTCTTAAAAACAGTAGGGGGTATCCCCCTACTGTTTCTTGCAAATCCAAATTTTACGTATTCAGTCTTTTAGAAATTAAATCCACCTGTTTGTGGGTTAATCCAAGGCTTAATTCTTTTGAGAGTGATGGTAACAGTACCTTT
>JBKBIU010000004.1:0-20036 GCA_046294065.1 Pseudothermotoga sp. | reverse complement strand
TTACATAGATTCATGTGTTTCCCATTCAGGAAATGGTGTGTATGGAGGAATACACAGCGCAGTTATGACTTCACTCGCTTTTGTTCATAATGATGTGAAAAGAATCATAGAAGAATCTGCAGGGTACGTTCCAAGAAATACTGAGTTCGAGCACGTTCTAATCGATATCATAGAAGAATGCAAAAAGAGTAGTTCCTGGAAAGATGTGAGATCGTTCATAGAACAGCGTTTTAAGGAATATAACTGGATACATGTGTATCCAAATCTTTGTTGTGTCATAACTTCTTTATGGTATGGCGAGGGCGATTTTGATAAGACCATGTATATAGTCTCTGGGCTGGGATACGACGTTGATTGCAATGCAGGTGAAGTTGGTACAATCCTCGGTGTCATCAAGGGTGCGCAGGGGTTATCAGACAGGTGGGTTAGTCCACTTGGTGAGTATCTTCACACTTACATTACTGGCTTTGAAAAGATTAGAATCACCGATCTTGCTCAACTCACCATGAACATGGCAACAAAGATAGAAGCGTTACTGGGTACTTGAAGGCAAATCAAAGATCTCACCAATGTAATTGATCTCTCAAAGTTTGAGAAAGGAAAACTCCATTGTCATGATGATCATAGAAAATTCCAATTTTTCTGTGTCAAGTTCTCGTCGCATGAACCTATAGAGTTCTTACGTATCTCATGAGGATTTTAATACCACGGACGCGCTGCTGAGTAGGTGATTCTACAATAAAATAAAAAAAATAAATAAGGGTTGGTCTACCCTATCCCTGGAGTGTTTAGAAAAGATTTGCAGAGGTTGAGTACTGGCGATCCTAAAGAAAGTTATGCCACGCACATAAAAGTGCTATAGCAGATGATACATATTCCTTCGTCTAATCTTCCAAGGTCTTTCTCAAGCGATGGTTATTGATATGACATAAACTCATCAGGTACCAATCCAAAGTTCAAGATATATATCTATACTGCCGACAAAATTAAAAATGAGGTAAGCAAAAAGCTCAAAGTCATGAAGGAACAGTTCTCGATAATTATAAACGAAGCTTGGTGATCCTATATAAGGTACCTTCTTTTTAGAAGACGACTTAAATAAATAAAAAAGTTGGTGATTTTCATAGAAATGGTGTACAATTTGAGCCATTTCGACGAGTTTTTTTAAGAGTAGTAAGAATCTTTAGAGGGCGTTAGCTTTCTATTTTCTGAAAGTTATATGGGGCTTGACATTTCTTCTATGTAGTGGTTTATAATATTTCGATTCAAGATTGTTAGGAGGGAAGGACATGAACAAGGATGAACTTATGGAAAGGATCAGAGAATTAGTCGCTGAAAAGCTGGGTGCTGATATTGATGAAGTCACGGAAGATGCTGATCTAATCGATGATCTGGACGCTGATTCTCTGGACCTGGTGGATCTTGTAATGGCATTCGAAGATGAATTTGGCGTCTCAATACCAGACGAAAAATTGGAGAAAATAAGAACTGTGAGAGACATCTTCAAGATTCTTTACGCAAGTCTTGAATCTGAAGAAAAAGAGGAAAAAGAAGAAGAACCCGATGAAGAATGATCAATCTGAAAGTCGCTGGTCAAACCAGCGACTTTTTTTGTAGATGCTGCCACTTTGGCCCTAGTTTTATAACCAATGCTTCTCCTTTAAGGTGAGCGATTTGGTCACCCAAGATTAGATAAGTCTCGTAGCGAGTTGTCTCTATCTGGTCTATCTTTCCTTCTGTTAACATCACAATGATGGAATTGGGAAAAACATAAGTACTATCGTGACATCTGTAAATCTGAAAATAATCACATTGAAAACAATCAAGAGATTTAAAAATCAGTTCATCAGGATTGATTTTCTTAAAAACACTTAAGGCTTTCTGAGTGTGTAATTCCCGTCCTCTTCCCCAGTCGTAAACTCTGTACGTAAGATCGGATGACTGTTGTACCTCTATGAGAAGTGATCCAGGGCCTATAGCATGTAAGACCCCAGCCGGAATATAGACAAGATCACCTGCCCTGAGGTTGAATACTTTCATCTCTTCTGAAAGCGAATTAGATGAAATGCTGTTTGCTAGATCTAGATCGGGACTTGGCAAAGCTATCGTACTGTCTTGGAGAAAAAACCAGCATTCAGTCTTACCCCAAGGTTCCTTTTCAATACTTTGCGCAGATTCATCATCTGGGTGAACCTGAACAGAAAGCCACTGCTCGGAGGAAATCAATTTTATCAAAATCGGGAACCTCTCAAGAGTCAGATCGAAGAAGTTCATAAGAGAAGCCAAATCAAAACTCTCACCAGAGGGTGCTTGCACTTTTGTTCGTATCATTGGATGATCTGACAACAACCAAACTTCACCCACAGGTTTTTGACAACTGTGACAGAAGAGATCGTTAAGTTTGAAACTTCCCCATATCATCTCTCTTACTTGGGGTATCGACTTGAGTATCACCTGAATAACCTCCAAGCCTGATTTCCTGATTCTCCAACAAGATCACGGATTTTTCGAAAGTTCTATCGGCATAGAATTTCTTCTCGAAAATTATTACCTCAACACCTGGATGCAAGACTTTCCTGGCTATGACCTTGGCCCGGTTGAACCTTTCTTTTATCTGTAATTCCAGTTCTTGCAGTTTCTTTTCATTCACCTCGATAGTGTTTCTGAGATTTATCATGGTCTGGCCAACTTTCTTGTAAACCTCCATTTTATCAGGCGGAAGCTGACCTTGATTCTTTTCCATCATTGTTTTTAGTGTTCTGTAAATATTAACTAGCTTTGATAGGTTTTCCCTGTCAAGTTCTAATTTGCCGCGTATCAACTTGATCTCATCTCTCGCTTGTGGATCGAATCCTATTTCTATCAGTGTCTTAACGCCAAGGGGCGAACCTATTTCTTCAGCTTCGACGAGAAAACCTGCCACGATAGAACCACCTGCAATTACTCCTTTATTACCCGCCGCTTTCACCTCTATACCGGCTCGAATCTGAGAATTAGTTATAGGCCCATTCACAAGGACGCTTCTACCGGCTTCCACAATTGCATTCTCCAAGAACCTGGCGATGATGTCTTCCTTTGCCTTAACAATCCCCTTTTCTCTGCCTTTGATACCCAGCGCACTAACCGACCCTTCAAAGGAAACAACAGTTGCAGCTTCTATGACACCATTGACAGTAACATTTCCTTTTGCCTTGACACTGAAACCAGGTTTAACATCCCCGGAGATCTGTACTTCCCCTGGAAAATCTATGTTCCCGCTGGCGTAATCAACATCCCCTTTTATTATCAGCACTTCATTTACGTCTATAGACCCATCTGTTCTAGCCACCAAAACACCATCCACAGTGGCAATGACTTTGTTGCCGTCTTCAGAAAGCCTGACATTCTTCCCAAGTTTAAGCTGTGCAGGCTTACCGGGTTTTGGATTCAGCGATCTTCCGAAGACGTTCCTACCTTCTATACCAGAGGTTGGAGGTATGATCTCTGCGATTTCTTGACCCGATCTGACTATTTGCCTTGTGCGGCTTGGAAGCTCTCTCAAATCGATTCTATCCTTTGTTTGTTCTGAAGGTTCGCGCCTCTCGGGTTGGATCATGAGGATCTGTCCGTCTTCACCATTGACTGGTTCTTTCCCCATGGCAACTAGAACCGGAACATCAAAGGCCTTTTTTCTCAAAAGATCCTCAATTGCTTCTTCAAGGATGCCGTATAATATTCCATTGGCTTGTAAATAAGAGAGTATTTGATCCTTCGATAATTCTTCGCCCCCTTCTGGTGAGACAATTATGTAAGCTTCAAGCCCATTACTCGAAACCTTTAATTGTGCTCTCACCGATATCCCCTTTCATAAACCCCATCTGTCGCAAAAAGTCTTTCATATCCTCGAGAGCCTTTCTTGCTATCTGTTCACGAGATTGTTTATAATTGCTCAGTAGACCATAATTGGCATACATTGGCTGCAGTTTGTGATCACTACCTCTACTAATATAATTGAATAAAGCTCCCATCATCGTAGTTCTGGGTAAAACCACTGGATCCAATTTGTTGAGAACTCTGTAAAGGTTCAGTGCCACATACAAACCACTCGCCGCAGATTCTAAATAGCCCTCTACTCCTGTTATCTGTCCCGCGAAGAAGATTCTCTCCTTTGTTTTTAGTCTCATATAGGGATCTAAAACTTTCCTGGAATCGATATAAACATTTCTATGCATAACACCGTATCTGACGATCTTTGCATTTTCAAGGCCCGGTATTAATCTGATGATTCGCTTCTGTTCGTTCCACTTCAGTCGAGTTTGAAAGCCCACTATATTATACAACGTCCCTTCTGCATTATCCTTTCGTAACTGAACGACGGCATAGGGTTGCCTCCCTGTCCGAGGATCAATCAAACCCACGGGTCTCAGTGGACCAAACAGTAAAGACATTTTCCCACTCTTGGCTATTTCTTCAACAGGCATGCACCTCTCAAACAATAAACTTCTGTCAAAATCCTCTATCGGTATGACCTCTGCGTTGATCAAAGCTTCATAGAACTTCTCATACTGCGACAAATCCATAGGACAGTTCAGATAATCTTTCGTTCCAATATCGTAACGATCGGCGAAGAAAGCTACCGAATAATCAATGCTATCTGCAGTTATCACTGGTGCTACAGCATCGAAGAAATAGAGGTTATCCCCCAGGATCCTTTCAAGTTGCTTGCACAGATCAATACTTGTTGCCGGACCAGTAGCTATTATCCATATATCTTTTGAATCTTCTGGTATCTGTGTTATCTCTTCATTGATGATCTGTACGCCAAACTTTTTGACGGTCTCTGTGATAAACCAAGAGAACCTCTCTCGGTCAACGGCAAGGGCTTTCCCTGCAGGTAAACGCGAAATAAAAGCCGCCTTCAAAATCAGCGACCCAAAGAGTTCCATTTCCCTTTTGAGTAAGCCTGATGCATTTCTTATGTCATCTGATTTGAGGGAATTGCTGCACACTAGTTCAGCCAGCAATCCGGTCTTGTGTACCGGTGTCATCTTTATAGGTCTCATTTCATGGATTGTGACTTCAAAACCAAACTTAGCTAACTGGTAGGCTATTTCTGATCCAGCCAGTCCTCCACCAACTATGTGAATCGTCAGTACATGTCACCTGCCAGATGGGTGAAGACTTTGATCAATTTGAGGAGATTACCATTTTGAAGGTTTGTCAAATGAATGTCTTTAAAGATTCTACTAATTATATACAAACCAAATCCTCCTTCTCTCTCTGGAGAGGGCGGTTTCGGAGTTATCACAGCTGGGTCAGTTCGTTCACCAAAATCTCTCAAGAGAATCTCAAGCTTTCTTTCATGTTCATACCAAATTAGTGTCATGGTTATGTATTTGGTGTCATCATTTTTGTATGTATGCCTGATTATGTTGGTCAGAGCTTCATTGGTTCCAAGTTCAGTATCCCAAATCTCTTCTTCAATAACATTTCTGTGTGTCAAAAAAGACCTTATGACTGCTCGAGCAAGCCTGGTATTGACTGACTTTGAAGTGAAAGATATTGTGACGACTTCTCTCATTTTTACACCTTCCTTGACCAATTTCTCAGTCCAGTTGTGTACAAATAACAATCTATTCCCACATTGAAGAAAAGCCAGTATTTTTCCTCCAGCAACCTTTCGGTTCTGTAGGCTTGTTGCAGTGAAAGCCCCGCTTTTTCACCGAACTCTTTCAGATCCTGTGATATAAGCCTGAGTTGAACTGCGTTAACGTCTTCTTCTTCAATATCCACATGAACCTCTAAATCCTGCAAAGCTTTGTAAGTGCACAATCCAGAGTTGCTAACGTATCTATCTACAATAAAAGCTTGTCTTATTGCACTAAGAAGTTCTGAACAATTACTTGACAGTGCCAGTTTAACATCTTTATGGACAGAAATATGTTCTGTTGGGAAAACATACAAGTCTTTCCCAGATAAGTTAATGATTTGAGATGCGATTTTACCAAGTTCCTTTCTGTAACCGAATCTGATCTCATCTTTTTGTGCAGAGAGAATACCAACTAACATCTTACCTTTCCAACTCTCTATCAAATTGCTAATTTCAACCATGAACTTTGGAAATGAGTGTCTCTCCAATAACATTTTATCAAGATATGTTTTGACTAGTTCCAAAGATATTTCTTGACTTGTCAATCCAACAACAGCTGGTCCCACAAGGGTATCAACGTAATTCAGTGATACAGTTTCACCACTCACATCTAACGCAACAGGTATGCGCGATTCGAAAACAAGACCTACGTACTTTGACAAAATATCTTTGAGCCCTAAGTCATCTTTAATCAGTTCTTCCTTCGTAGTTGCAAATATTCTCACAATTCACAGCCCCCATTTTTAGCACGATTTCTTAATGAATAGATACAGCCGCAATAATTCTGTCTATAGAGACCGAGTTCTTTACTCAGTATAACGCTTCTGAGGAAACCATTTTTCTTCTTGAAATCTCTATGTAGATATTCAATCTTGAATTCCTTAGCAACACTTTCTCCGATTTCAAGAATTCTTTTTGAGTTCTTCTTGGGACTTGTGGTCAATGTGCTGGAAAAAACACAAAAACCATTCTTCTTTGCGTGCGCAGCAGTCGATCTCAAACGGAACTCAATACACTTGCTACACCTGATCGAACCTTCTGGAAGCTCTTCAAGTCCTTTTATCTGTTGTTGCCAGGAAATTCTGTCAGGCTCTTCAACTACCAATTTTAAATTCCATGAATTTGACAATTTCACAGTCGCTTCTAAGCGTTTCAGATACTCTTCTTGAGGCTCTATATTTGGATTAGAAAAAAACAGAATAGGTTCATAACCTTCCTCACGCAATCTCTCAACAGCAGTTGTTGCATCCGGTGCACAACAGACATGCAAAAGTATCAGCATCAAAATCTCCTCTCGCTGTCTAAGAGTAAAGTAACGGGGCCATCATTGAGAACATCTATATCCATGTGTGCACCAAAAACTCCTTCGGCAACGTTCTTGGTCCTGTTCTTCAAAGACTCAACAAATGAGCGATAAAGTTCCTGACCCAAGTCTGCAGGAGCTGCATCACTGAAAGATGGCCTTCTTCCACGTCGACAATCACCATAAAGTGTGAATTGAGAAATGACCAATATCCCTCCATCGATTTGAGTAACACTCAGATTCATCTTTCCTTCGTGATCTTCAAAAATCCTCAGATTGAGGACCTTCTCACAAATCCACTCGACATCATTTTGTGTGTCATTCTTACCAACACCGAGGAATACAAGTAACCCTCTACCGATAGAACCAACGATTTGTCCATTGACAGTTACTTTAGCATGATGAACTCTTTGTACAACAGCTCTCAGGTTGATGCACCCCTTTCGACAGATACGATATTATCGACAGCTTCAAGAGATCTCTTTGCCTCATCGAGTTGTTTCAAATTGTTTACGATCAAACTCAATAATACCGTTGAACAGGTTCGTTTAGTGCTTGCAAAGAGTACCTTTAGTACTGTTACTCCTTTGTTTTCAAGGAGTTGCACGATTTGACCTATATCTGCTTTGTCTCTGATGGTTATCTTCAAAGTTGTTTCATACTTACTTTGTGAATCACCATTCCATCTGGCTTCAAATATCCTGTCAGATTCAATACGTCTCACGTTGGGACAAGTAACACTATGAATAGTCAAACCTCGTTTGCCTATCACTCCTATTATTTCATCTCCAGGGACTGGCCCACAGCATTTGGCTATGTGAATCTCTATGTTCTTGAGCCCCGACACCTCTACAACGGAGGATGGACTACTCGGTTTTTGTTTTTTCTCATCCGACTTTACCCGGCTTTTATCAATCAATGGATTGAGTAAGTTAATAAGCTCACCGTATGTAATCGTGCCTTCTGCGATGCGGCTGTAAAATTCTTCTTGTGATATTCCTTGGCTCTGAAGATATTTCTTGATCACGTTTGATTCCATGATTTCTTCTATAGATTTGGACAACTGTTTGCTTATTCTTCTCAGAACATCAATTCCTCGATCTATGAGTTCTGTTTGTAATTGCTCACGAAAGTATTTTCTGATCTTTGCCTTCGTGCGGGGTGATTTGGCATACTTTAGCCAGTCAAGGCTTGGTTTTGCCGTTTTCCCAACCACTATTTCTACCAGATCTCCATTTCTTAACTGGTAATTAATGGGCACCAATTTACCGTTCACCTTAGCACCAGAAAATTTATGGCCAATGTCTGTGTGTATGGAATAGGCAAAATCAATGGGAGTGGCACCAACTGGAAGGTGTTTTACTTCTCCTTTCGGTGTGAAAACAAAAACTTCGTCCATCTGGAGTTCCTTTTTGAATTCTTCCAAGCCGGAGAGGTCCTTGGTGAGTTCTCTTCGCCATTCAAGAAGTTGGTTAACCCATTTTTGCATAGTTTTCACGTTGATTCCATCTTTGTAGATCCAATGGGCGATCAAACCATATTCTGCTTCAGCGTGCATTTCTTTGTCTCTAATTTGAATTTCAAGTGGTTCACCATAACCTGTGATGACCGTCGTGTGCAAAGACCTGTAACCATTTGATTTGGGAGCCGCAATGTAGTCCTTTATCCTTCCAGGTAAGGGCTTCCAAATGCTGTGAACGATTCCAAGAACGTTATAGCAAGTAGGAACGTCATTCACGATGGCGCGAATGCCAAATAAGTCATATATTTCATTGAAGCTCTTGCCCTTTTCTTTGAGTTTCTGCCATATACCGTAGTAGTGTTTGAAACGTCCCTCAACTCGTGCTTCTATTTCATTTTCATAAAGGGCTTTCTGAAGAGTTTCTGTGTACTCCTTTATTCTTTGCTCTCTCTCTTTTTTCTTTTCAGCGACAAGAATCTTTATTTTGTTATATTCGTTCCTATTCAGTATTTTGAAAGATAGATCTTCTAACTCCCATTTGATTGAATATATTCCCATTTTGTGTGCAATTGGAGCATATATTTCCAAGGTCTCCTTGGCTTTATACATTTTCTTCTGCTCGTCTTTCACAAACTCTATCGTTCTCATATTATGCAATCTGTCAGCGAGTTTCACAAAAATAACTCTGATGTCTTCTGCCATGGCAAATAACATTTTTTGAATTGTCTCCAATTTCAATTTCGAATCACTGGCGTCGACTGGTGCGTTCAGCTTGCTTACCTTTGTCACTCCATCCACTATGCGTGCTATTTGACTTCCGAACTCTCTTTCAACATCCTCTATCTTGACTCTTCCTTCGCTGTCTTCCACGGCATCGTGTAACAATGCGGCGACGAGTGTTTGAATATCCACATTCATTTGAGCGAGAATTTTACAAACTTCAACTGGATGGACAATGAAAGGCTCGCCCGAATCGCGGTAGAAATTTTCATGTGCATAATAAGCCATGCTGTAAGCCTTTGCCAGCAATTTTATATCTTCTTCAGAGGATCTACCCATCAAGGATAACACCTGTTTTGCAACCTCGGTCGGATCTGCCATTTTCGATTCGCCTCTTTTGGAATATTGTATCACTCTGACTGGGATGATCTGAGATAGGCTAAGAGAGCACCAATATCGGAAGGTGTCACTCCTGGTATGCGCGAAACCTCAAGAATATTAGACGGCCTCAGTTTAGACAGTTTCTCTGCTGCTTCAGTCGAAAGATTGACAATTTTTTTATAATCGATATCTCGTGGGATGTTGATTTCCTCAAGATTGTGAAGTACCTTAATCTCACTGAACATCCTCTCTACATAATCCTCGTACTTTATGTTCAGCTCGACTTGTTCGATGACTTCAGGATCATCAATGGGGTTGGGGTCAAGAACCCTTATCTCTTTATAAGTAACCTGTGGCCTTTTGAGAAGCTGAGTGAACTTTATGGGTTGATGAAGCGGTTGAGTGCCTATTTTGGTGAGCAATTCGTTGACTTGGCCTGTGGGTTTTACGGTCAAGGCCCTCAGTCTGTCTGTTTCAGAACGCATTCTTGTCTCAAGTGCTAAGACCTTTTCGTAGAACCATTTTGGAATGAGTCCCACTCCATAACCCTTCTTAGATAGCCTGAGATGTGCGTTATCGTGGCGGAGGATCAACCTGTACTCGGCTCGAGAAGTTAACAATCTGTATGGTTCGTCCACACCTTTAGTTACAAGGTCGTCAACCATAACTCCAATGTATGCTTCAGAACGACTCAGGACAATCGGGCTTTCCCCTCTGAGCTTTTGAACTGCGTTTATACCTGCCAGCAAGCCTTGACCTGCCGCCTCCTCGTATCCACTTGTACCGTTGATTTGCCCTGCAAAGAACAGTCCTTCGACAATTCTACTTTCAAGAGTATGCAGTAATTGCGTTGGATCTACGTAGTCGTATTCAATCGCATAGGCTGGTCTGGTGACTTGCGCATTCTCAAGGCCGGCAATAGTCCTGATCATTTGCAGTTGAACCTCATATGGCAGGCTGGTACTGAGCCCATTTAGATAGTATTCTCCCGTCATCTTTCCTTCAGGCTCAACAAAGATTTGGTGAGATTCTCTTTCTGGGAACTTCACGACTTTGTCTTCTATCGATGGACAGTAACGAGGGCCTCTTCCGACGATGAGTTTTATGTCCCCATATAGTGGAGAAAAGGAAAGGTTTTCTCTTATGATTTGATGTGTCCTATCATTTGTGTATGTCAGCCAACATGGATAATCTTTTGTCAACACAGTGGGTTCGTCAAAGTAGGAGAAGCATAAAGGTTCATCGGATGTATCTTGCCTCTTCATTTTTGTGAAATCTATGGATCTTCCAAGAATCCTTGCGGGTGTACCGGTCTTGAACCTATTGACTTTGATACCATATCTCATCAAGGCCTCTGAAAGGCCTTTGGCTGGGAAGTCCCCGAGTCTACCAGCTTCAAAGACATTTCGTCCTATGAATATCTTTCCATTGAGAAAGGTACCCGTCGTAACTATCACGACTTTGGCATTGTAACGAGTCCCCAGGGTGTCGATTACGGCTTTCACCTTGCCACCTTCAACTACAAGATCGCAAACTTGAGAGTGTCTTAGATAAAGATTTTCTGTTTCTTCCAAGCGTTTTTTCATGGTTTGACTGTATGCTGGCTTGTCGATCTGTGCGCGTAAGGCTCTTACAGAGGCACCTTTGCTGGTGTTCAGCATTCTTACATTTATCATGGTTGCATCCGTTGCTTTGGCTATCTCGCCACCGAGTGCATCAACTTCCCTCACAACGATACCTTTTGCCGGTCCTCCCATGGCAGGGTTACAAGGAGTCCAAGCTATTCTGTCAAGGTTTGAAGTCAAAAGAATTGTTTTAAAACCAAGCCTTGCTGTCGCCAGTGCGGCTTCTACCCCTGCATGACCTGCCCCTATTACTACAACATCAAAATCTTCACTAACCAATAAGATCACCTCTTTAAACAAACTACTAGATCCTCATATATTAAATATGAAACACCTCTTCTCTATATCCATCTAAGCACAGTTTTAATTAAATTTCATGACAAGTATAGTCACTACTGATTTACCGGATGTGAAGACTTAGAATTTCGGAAAGAGAACTTTGACGAAAGGCACGGGGTAAGACTAAACCTTGTGTACCATCGTGTTCCAAATGATTGTAACATAAAGTGAAAAAATCCTTGTTCAAATATTATTTCAGTTTTTCGATTATCATGATAAAATTCAGTGAATGAGGTGATCCTGTGCGAATATTGATAACGAATGACGACGGTGTCACTTCTAAGGGCTTGCTAACACTTGCAAAGGTTTTATCAAAGCGCCATGATGTGTTAGTTGTTGCACCTGAATCGGAACAGAGTGCAACAGGCCACGCTATTACTGTCAGAATGCCAATATGGGTCAAGAAAGTTGAGGTGTTAGAAGATTTTCCTGTGTATGCTACGACTGGTACGCCTGCTGACTGTGTGAAAATAGGTGTAGAAGTTCTTGCAAAGAAAAAAGTTGATTTAGTCATAAGTGGTATAAATCACGGTCACAATCTCGGCACAGATGTCATCTATTCTGGTACTGTCTCGGGTGCCATCGAAGGTGCTTTACTTGGTATACCCGCTATTGCTGCATCGGCTCCCGTTGAGAAGAATTACGATTACTATAAAGCAGCTCTTTTTATAGAAGGTTTCATCCAGGATTTTGATTTCCATATTCTTGGACAATTTACCGCTTTGAATATTAATTTTCCAAGTGGTATCATTAAAGGGTGGATGGCAACGAAACAAAGTACTAGAAGATATGCTGATAGATTCGAAGCAAGAACAGATCCATCTGGTAATACTTATTACTGGATGTATGGTGACATAATCGAAGATGACCCATCAACTGATAGTGATTACAAGGCAGTTAAGCAGGGCTACGTTTCCGTCACGCCTATAAGTATTTTCATGAGCAACGATAAGGTCTTGATGAGATTGAAGGAGGTCGAAAATGAAAACTATAAGGCTCCTCGGTGATCCAGTTTTGAGAAAGAAGGCCAAGGAAGTCGAAAACATAGATGAAAACATAAAAGTCTTAATTAAGGAGCTCTTCGAAACTATGTATGCAACAGATGGCATAGGACTTGCAGCCCCTCAGATCGGAGTTTCTCTGAGGATTTTTGTTATGGATGATGGCACTCCAAGAGCCTTGATAAACCCTGTTATAGTTTTCAAAAGTGCAGAGACTAATATCGCCGAAGAAGGTTGTTTGAGTGTACCTGAGGTCTTTGAGAATGTTGAAAGAAGCAATGAGATTGTTATAAGATACACAGATATCAACGGTAAAAATATAGAGGAAAAACTGTCCGGTTACAGTGCAAGGGTGGCACAACATGAATATGATCATCTTGATGGTGTGCTTTTCATTGACCTAATTGATCCATCAAGAAGGTTTGCCATAAGGCAGAAACTTTCTAACATAATAAAACAATCTGGCAAAACATATTCCAAAAACAAGTCATGAGAATTATCTTCTTGGGAACCCCTGAATACGCTTCAAAACATTTAGAAGCTCTTTTAGAATCTGGTTTTGATGTCATAGGGGTGGTCACTCAACCCGACCGACCAGTTGGTAGAGGTCAAAAGATTTCGTCTTCTCCCGTGAAAGATTTTGCCTTGAAAAGAAAGTTACCAGTCTTTGAAAAAATGAGAGATGTACCTTTTGATGCGCTCAAACCCGATATAGGGGTCGTGGTAGCTTACGGAGCTTTGATTAAAGAAAAATATCTAAATCTCTTACCTTGGGGTTTTTATAATGTTCATCCATCATTGTTACCAAAATATAGAGGGGCAGCTCCTATTCAACGCGCTATTGAGAATGGAGAAAAGATAACAGGTGTTACGTTATTCAAGCTCACGAAGGATCTTGATGCAGGTCCAGTCGTGTTGCAAGTTCCAGTCAATATATATGAATACGAAAATTTTGATTCACTGGAAAATAGATTAATCGAGATAGGCAAAAGAATACTGGTAGATTTTCTCACAAATCCTGGATCCTTTTCACTCGTTCCCCAAGACCATTCACAAGCAACCTATGCTCCAAAGATAACCGTACAGGACACAATGGTGAGTTTTGATAAAAGTGCTGAACAGGTCAAAGACAAAATCAGGGCTTACGATTCACAACCTGGAGCTCGAGCTGTTTTGAACAAAGAAACCGTCAAAATATTCGGTGTGAAAAGAATTGAGAAGATTAAACACAATATGATTCCCGGAACCATTGTTCATATAGACAAAGAGGGTGGTCACATCGCAACTATAGATGGAATAGTTGTCGTCTCACAGATTCAGTTTCCTTCACGAAAGAGAATATCCTTTCTGGCTGCAATGAATGGTAGATTGATAAGAATAGGAGATAGATTTTCATGAACTGCAGAGAGGAGCGGGTGGTCGCAGGCAGTTTTGCCTGAGGAAAGTCCGGACTCCACGGGATGGGATGCTGGGTAACACCCAGAGAGAGTGATCTCTGGACAGGGCCATAGAGACTTCAAACCGCCTGAAAAGGCAAGGGTGGAAAGGTGAGGTAAGAGCTCACCAGCATCGGAGTGATCCGATGGCTCGGTAACCCCCATCCGGAGCAAGGCCAAGCAGGGTTTGGGTGATCCCGCCCTACAAACCCGGGTAGGCCGCTCGAGAGGAACGAAGAAGGTTCCTCCTAGATAGATGACCACCAAGAACAGAATCCGGCTTACGGCTCCTCTCTGCTTTTAGGAGTTGGATGAGTCAATGAAAAAATTCTTGGCAATTGTAGCATACGATGGCACGAATTTTTGTGGTTTTCAAATTCAAAAAGATGCAAGAACCGTTCAGAAGGTAATTGAGGAAGCTCTTGAAAGAATCTTCCAGCAAAGAGTGACCACCTCTGCTGCTGGAAGGACTGATACAGGTGTTCATGCCGTTGGTCAGGCAGTAGTCTTTAACTGTCCAATACAAATTGACTCAACGAGTATGAAAAATGCTCTCAATGCAAATCTGCCTGATGATGTTTATGTTCGCAAAATAATACAAGTGACTGAAGATTTTCATCCAAGATTTGATGCTAAAAGAAGAATCTATCACTATTTTCTGTATAATTCAAGAGAGCCAAATCTTTTCATTCGAAATTATGCTTGGTGGTTTCCCTACGAACTGAATATTGAAAGAATGAGAATGGCTGCAAAATTTCTTGAAGGAGAACATGATTTTAAATCGTTCATGAAAAGTGATCATGTGGAACAGAACACCACCAGAACCATTTATCGCATAAGAATAGTCAAAATGAGGGGGAAACTGATTCTAATTCGAGTAGAAGGACGTTCCTTTTTGAGACGTATGGTGAGAAATATTGTGGGTGCACTCGTTAAGGTGGGAACCGGTGAATGGGAAATAGAGAAAATCAAGGAACTTTTAGAACTCAAAGATCGCTCTCAAGCGGCAGCTACTGCGCCACCACATGGATTGTACTTTTATTCTGTGGATTTCTGATTGCTGCCGATCTTGGAAAATTCAATGTGCATGGCCAGGAACTGTACTTCTATGAACAAGCCGGCGTGATTTATTATGTTGGGTTTGAAGAACCAACTTCTGAAGATCTTGAGATCATGTCGCAATGGCTGAAAGTCCCAGTCGTACAATTCTTCTTTGAAGGTCCTGCACAATACAAAGACTCACTGGAGAAAAAACTCAACGAACTGGGAGTACTAATTGGAATTGGCGATCTATTGCGTGTGGCTATCAGAACTTCACGTGAATTAAGTCATTATGAAGTTGTATACAAGGAATACCGTAAGAGTGGTGTTATCGACATTTTGCAGTTGACTGATCACCTTACAGCCATCTTTTCTGAGCTTTTCCCAGTTGTCGAGAAACCCAAGATGGGTTTTGTAGTCGAGATAGGCGAAAGGATAGATGTGAAAAAAACATTAACGAGTAAGCCTGTAGAGTTCAAATATAAAGAAAGAATTTATTCAGTAACAATGAGGGGACAAAGATTGTTGTTAACAGAAGGGTTTTACGATTTCTTTGGCCGTACAATATATGTTGACAGAGACATGAATATAGATGAATCTGCATTCTTTGTTGAGGGTGCTCAGATGGTTTATAAGTATAAAGACGGTTTCGCAATCTACAAGGATGGTAAGTTGTCATTCCCCAATGGACCCTCTTTTTACGTTGACGAACCTTTTGATGTTATCGGTGAAACCATCATTCAAAAACTGGCCACGGTAAAGATAGATGGTGTGCAAGTCACTACACCAGTCTTGGGACGGTGTGACCAATATCTTTTGCTTGCAAACGGTGTAATAACCCCCCTTGATCTTTCCTGGGCTATGAAAGTCTGTGGTCCCATCCTAGATTGGACCTTTAATGGTGGCAAACTTTACGTTCTTGACATATCTTTTTATGTGAAAGCAATAGATCTGAAGACCAGAAAGATTATATGGGAAAAGCGTTTTCCAAGAGCCTGGGGAGTAGGATCAAGCAAAGAACAGGTTTATATAGGTGTTGACAGTAAAATTATCACGTTGGACGAAAATGGACAATTTTTATCCAGTCAAGACTGTTATGACTTCGGTGTCTGGAAGGAAGGTATAATTACATTGAAATCACCGCAACAAGGTTATGTTCTTAGATCACATATTGGTTCTGCGGTACTTAGAGACAGTGAGTCAATTCTCTATGTTGATGAACCACGTCTTTTTGAACATGTGTTAAAGGTTAAATTCTTTGATTGGGGAGCCGTTGTTGTAACTCAAACAGGATGTTGGGTGGTAGAGAAATGAAGAGGAGAGTCGACGTTCTTCTTGTTCAAAAGGGTTTTGTCGGTAGTAGATCTCAAGCAAGAGATCTAATAAAATTGAAGAGAGTAGTCGTCAATGGAAAAATATGTGAAAAACCCGGGGAAGTTGTCAGCGATGATTCAAATATACAGCTTCTAAAACCAAGACATTATGTGAGTAGGGGTGCGGAAAAGTTAGAAAAGGCTTATCTGGCTTTCGGAATGGATTTTAACAACAAAGTAGTATGTGATATCGGCGCATCTAAGGGTGGCTTTACACAGTTTGCAATCGAGCACGGCGCGAGAAAAGTATACGCAATTGATGTGGGGAGTAATCAGCTTGCAGATTCGCTGCGTTGTGATTCGAGGGTTATATCTTTGGAACATTTCAATGCCAGATATCTAAGTCCTGATAAAATAGGAGAGCAGGTTGATATCGTTTTATGCGATGTGTCATTCATATCTGTTAGACTTTTATTGAAGGCCATAAACTCTGTTTTGAAGGAAAATGGTGCAGCTCTTTTCTTAATAAAACCACAGTTCGAAACCGGGCGGTTCATTGCCCAGTCAAAAGAGTGTCACAGTAAGGTGATTGATGAAATTTTTCACGACAGTGCATTACAAGGACTTTTTGCATGTGATCTAACCTATTCTCCCATAACTGGTTCTGACGGTAATATTGAATACTTGGCTTATTTTTCAAAGAGTCGTCCAAATGTAACAGTCGATAATGAAAGGATTGTACGTGTTGTTGAGCAAGCTTGGTCAGTCTTTAGAGGTGAGCAATGAGATGCGTCAGACAATGTTGATTATCTTTCTAACATTGTTATCGCTTTGTCTGTTCGGTGAACTAATAGATTTTGTACCAGCAGATTATGATTTTTTCTTGATCTTCAAAGACAATGGCAAGTATTATCAAAAGATTTCATCGATTCAATTTTTCAACTTTCTCTTGGGAGAAAATGGTCTTGGGTTAGAATATGTAACCAAGTCAATGCTGGAAAACATAGGTTACAGTACAAGGGTTTCTCCAGATGTTCTCTATGAAGCACTCAGTAAGAGCATACTGTTTGCATCGAAAGGTATAGTACTTGATGTTGGATCATTTTTCTCTGTTGATCTGAATTATTATGTAGAAGCCTTGAGAAATATTGGAACAAATTCCATATTGGTATTTGAAACTAACAAACCCGAAGCATTCATTAAACTCGTTGCCGGTATAACCAATCTGAAGGTTTCCGTCAATGAAAAGACCTGGATACTTCAAGATACCGATGTGGCTATCTTCGCACGATATCATAAAGGGTACCTAGTCCTAAGTGGTAGCAAGAGCGCTGTAGAAAAGGCAATAGATGTCTATGACAGACCGGCAGATCAGTTTAGCTATCGCTATCCTGTGAAGGACTTGGTGAATCAATCGACATGGATCTGCGGATTTTTCAAAGGTAACTCTTTCAGTACCAATTTGGTTGGTATGGACACCAATTCGATAGACAGTGATTACTTCACAATCATCGGCATTCCTAGCGACGAATCTTTGATGGTAGAAGTAAAACAGTACTTGAAAAAAAATACAGACCTGAGCAAATACTTATCCAGCACGACCACCATGAGGAATATGCCTGTGATAGGAAATTTTGCATTTTCGGCGACTGCCAGTGGTCCGTCCGACATAGCACAGAGCATTACTTCATGGTTTCAAGGAGCTCAGGAGGAGGTCAGAAAGGTTTATCAGATTATTTCATCAATACTCGATGTCACTACTGGTAGAGTTTATGTAACTGGTGATATCGCTGGTGAACAGGTACGATTCGCTGCCATCTTCAACTTGACCGCAGATTTTGACATGAACCTGATAAAGTCCTATGGCGCACGTGATTTTGGTTCAGAACTGAGACTCCCTATCCTCAATGGCTTTGTCTCCTTCTTCACTTTGGGTAAGGATCTGATCGTGACAAACATGACCAAAGAAGAATACCAAAGAGTATCGAACCGGAAGAGATTGAGAGATGATGCTGCTTATCAATATTTATCGAAGAAATTCCCCGACAAAGATATGATGAGAGTCTATGCGGATTTAGGTAGTATCATTGAATCTATGCTCGGATCAAAAGCACGAGGTAGAGTATTGTTTTCTCAGTTTGTCGATAGCGGGGTGATTATTTACAGAGTGGAGGTAATGTGATATGGGATTTGCTATTTTCGATAAAAACAAGATTTTACTTAAAAAGTACTTTAAGATCGTCGAGAAAGTAAAAGAATCGGAAAAAAGTATCTCGAAAATGACTAATCTAGAACTCATCAACTTATCTCAAGAGATGAAAAAGGGTTTGAGTAATGAGAATGTTGTAGAGTGTTTTGCACTTGCAAGGACTGTGGCAAAGAGAGTTCTGGGGATGTATCCTTTCGATGTTCAAGTCGTGGGCGGACTCGCACTGAATGAAGGTAAAGTAGCTGAGATGAAAACTGGCGAAGGAAAAACTCTTGCGGCAACGATGCCATTGTATTTCAACGCCTTATTTGGGAAAGGTGTACATCTCGTAACAGTCAATGATTATCTTGCTCGTCGTGATGCGCTATGGATGGGACCACTGTACCTGTTCCTTGGGCTCAGAGTTGGAGTTATAAACCAACTCGGAAAATCGTACGAGGTTGTGTGGAAAAACAAAGACCTCTTTGAGTCTGCGATATACAAAAATCTTTCTATTTGGCCAGAAGATTATACAGAGGAATTCTTAAAAGACAACGTCAAAAACCAAGAGGCTCTAGAAGCATTTGCCGTGGACTTAATTGAAATAGACAGAAAGCAAGCTTATGAATGCCATATTACGTATGGTACGAACAATGAGTTCGGCTTTGATTATCTGCGAGACAATTTGGTCCTCGATTTGAATGATAAGGTTCAAAGAGGTCACTTCTACGCAATAATCGATGAAGTCGATAGCATTCTGATCGATGAAGCTCGTACACCGTTGATAATTTCTGGTCCTTCCAAGGAAGGTGCATCTGTTTACAAGAAATTTGCGGCATTGGCAAAAAGGATGGTTAAAGATACAGATTTCACCGTAGATGAGAAAGCAAGAACCGTCATTTTAACAGAAAAAGGTATCGAGAAGGCAGAGAAACTGATAGGGATTGAAAACCTCTATGATCCATCAAATGTGAACAACGTCTACCATCTGTTGAATGCACTGAAAGCACTTCATTTATTCAAGAAAGATGTTGATTATGTGATTATGAATCAAGAAGTGATCATAGTAGATGAATTCACAGGGAGACTTCTGCCAGGAAGACGTTACAGCGGAGGACTCCATCAGGCTATAGAGGCAAAGGAAGGGGTTCCAATAAAAGAAGAATCTATAACCTACGCAACGATAACCTTTCAGAATTACTTCAAAATGTACGAGAAGCTTGCGGGGATGACAGGTACTGCCAAAACTGAAGAAGAAGAGTTCAAGCAACTCTATGGTATGGAGGTAGTAGTTATACCAACCCATAAACCAATGATAAGAAAGGACCATGACGATCTCATCTATCGCACACAGGCTGAAAAGTACGCAGCCGTTGTAGCAGAAGTTGCTGAAAGGCACAAAAAAGGGCAGCCCGTTTTGATAGGAACTACATCGATAGAAAAAAGTGAATTGATAAGCTCAATGTTGAAAAAGATGAGCATACCACACCAAGTGTTGAATGCCAAGTACCATGAAAAAGAAGCACAGATAATTGCCCTTGCCGGGCAGAAGGGGGCAGTTACAATCGCAACTAACATGGCCGGAAGGGGTACAGATA
>JBKBIU010000181.1:0-3279 GCA_046294065.1 Pseudothermotoga sp. | reverse complement strand
AGTTCTATTCTCTCTGCCGGCTTGACTCGTGGTAAGTATAAACCGTTGTTCATCACTTGAAAGCTTCTATTCGAATAAATCTTTGCTGCAGTTATTCTCCCTTCAAGAAAAAGATCTTGAATATCTTTTATTGGCTCAAGGTTCACCCGAAGCTCGACCTGAAAACTGAAATCCAGGATCGTGATTAACGCGATTGTCGTTGCGATAGCGAGCCACATAACTTGGTATATTTTCATAACTGACCTCCTGCATAAACCTTATTAGAGCATCTTTGTGGTCTCCTTTTAGCTCTTCAATTTTTGCACCTGTTAGATATAGTATCAATCCTTCCTGGAGCCATTTAGGCATAGAGTAGTTTTTTTCGATCAAATGATGGAGCAACTCATGTTCTATCGTGCTCTCTAACAGACCCTTTTGTTTTAGAAGACTAAAAGGCTGAGTGATGATCACACCATTGATGTATATGGCACCAATATGATATGGTTTTTTAGTCAATCGATTGAATTCGTATATGTTATCACACTCGATGAATATCACATCAAGTTCAACATCGATCTGCAGAATTTGGGCTATTCTGAATACGCGATCTAAAGAGATGTTGTAAGTGATAAGAAGATCATTTAGATTTTTCAACTTCAAACCATACGCCAATATCGAGCATATCAGGATTTGAGTGACCGTAAAGACCTTTATAATACATCGAATAAGCTCTCGTCGGAAGAACTTGGTATCTTCCATTTGCTGTTGCCCTCCAAACATAGCTCAAGCTCTGCGAAAAGTAGTTCAGGATAAAGAAAACGATTCGATCTTGATGTACCTCTCGTGCTGTGTACCACCTATCCCAAAGTTGATACCACATGTAATCAAACTTGGAGTAACTGAACAGACGTTTCTCTTTGTACCTATCCAAAATTTGCGCACAGGATGGAAAATAATCTTCAACAACCAGGTAATCACCCTGCCCTGATTCGAGTGTTATAACCGTCTTGACTATGTCACCCAAGTCTATTGAAACTGGCCAAGTCTCTTCTTTCAAAATAACTTCACACAACTCGTCTGTGGTTACATCATCATTACCAGAGAAGCGAAAACCTCCTTTAGCAATGACCTTTTCTCCGTCCCAATACAGAATACACTTGGCCAAGAAAGGCAATTCAACAAAATTACCCTCTTTGAACCAATAAGTTCTGTCAAAGGCTCTTAGAAGGATTTCAGATTTACTACAACTGAGCGCGACGACATCATTTGGCACGTCAATTAAGGCTTGATCATTCATCCATAGCTTTCCTTCCTTTAGATACACAAAGCCTCTTTGCATCAATGTTCCATCGAGGATATCGAAGTAAATCTTTGCTGTCTTTGATGATGTGTCATAGATCATGAAAGATTTGTTTTTCAGTTTGATGAGTATTAAACCATTTAGTGTTTGAATGTATTCAAATTCATAAATGATGTTGTTCATCGTGAGTGTGAAATATTCTACCCTCAGTTCTGTGTCTCCGTATGTATAGTCACCTGATTCATAAGGTAGTATATGAAGCTCATCATCTTCGTATTCATCTAAGAGCCTTAAGGAAACTGGAATATAACGCTGTGATATGGGTACAAAAGCATCGATGACTGCTTTTTGATTCATAACCGGTATTTCGTATCTTTTGTAGAATTTCCTTTTTATGCTTAAACCTTCATTCACTGCAGAAACTGGTTTCTCATAATAAATGATGTGAACCTCCGTAAGACCAATCCCTTCGACAGTCAACTTACCTTGTTCTATCTCGATCTGACCTTGCCCCACTAATTCTGTCGTCTTCTCATTGTTGTTAACTACCACACGAGGTTCATTAACTTCTGGTAGAACCTCAAGTAAAGCAAGGACAGCAAAGGAAGTATCTTTCGTTGAATACCAAAAATAGCCATCTTTCTTGCTCATCAAGTAATTGATCATCTTTGACTGAAGATCTTTGCTTTTTCCCCATTTATTGAGAGATCTAAGCAATATGGATGTCAACTGCACGTTGGAGGTAAAGAAATCCTCTTGTTGTACATCTACAAAAGCAAAAGTTCCCTCTTGTTTCACTGTTGCAAGAGCTTTTTCAGAGGCTTCTTTTGATAGTAGAGAAAGATAGATCCAATCTATATCGCTCTTGGGTTGATACGGTTCATGTTCGACCCCATAGAGACTCAAAACGTACGATCCATATGCCGAAAGATTCTCGCTCAGATAATCTAACCCAGCCTTTATAACTGAATTGGCAACACCGAACCCAGCCTTCATGGCGTGGTAAAGTCCCTCCATGACATAGCAGGTCATGAAATTGTTACTTTCATCACTCTGCCACCAGCCCCATCCACCATCGTAATGTTGATACTTGTAAAGCCTCATCAATCCTTTTTCAACTATCTCATCAAGATTGTCTATCTTCAAGCCCATCTGGGCGGCAACTACCGCTGGCAGGAAACTGCTCATAGTCTGCTCGGTACAGCCGTAAGGGTATCTTATCAGCTTTCTTATGGAATTCTCTAAAAGTGGTATGATGCTTGAATAGACTGTCAATCTTGCTTGTTTGTATTTGCCATCAGGAAGATTGACAGTTTTCAAACCATTGAGAAATTCAAGTGCATAGAATTCTCTTTCAAAGGCAAAAGGTTTGACTGGTACGTTCAAAGCCACAGCGTCGGTGAAACCAAAGCTCGCAGTTGCAAAGGTTGTTATCGTAGATGGATCAGATTCCACTAACGCTCTGACTGTCCAGTATGATATACTAGTACCTTTCGGTTGTACATAAAACTCGGCCCGTGTTTCTTCCTGGATTGGTATAGGGCTGAATGAATCAATCTGGCGTGGCTGTGTTGGTATCAATTCCATCGAGTCCGGTAATTCCAGCCACAGATTTGTCTTTAAAGTTTCGGAGGTCTGATTGAATACATTTGCAGATATTTGAACGATATCCCCTTCTCTGAAAAATGTTGGCAAAATGGGGCGTACGTAGAAATCTCTTGTGACAACAAATTTACCATCTGCTTGTGCTATGTTTTTCTCGGAAAATCCATAGGCGGTGGCGATGAAGGTTGTTAGACTGTCAGGGATCTTGAAAACTACAGTTGCCCGTCCTTTATCGGTTTTCAAATTTGGTATCCACAGTGCAGTATCTGGAAAATACTCTCTGACGTTTATCTTGGCTTCAACTGCAGCTTTTTTGAAATCTTCGAATGATTTTTCTTGAGGTAACAGGGCAAATATCGATTGAAACCTGTTGGCCAAGTAAAACCAAAAGATTG
>JBKBIU010000180.1:0-3297 GCA_046294065.1 Pseudothermotoga sp. | reverse complement strand
CAAAAAGCTGGTCTCGATCCAAATAAACCACCTACAACCTTTGACGAAGTTTTTGAATATGGAAAGAAGATAGTGGAATCAAGAGCTGCCTTGGGCGGCATTGCCTTTGGTTGGCCTGCGTGGGTCTTCGAGCAAATGCATGCACTCCATGCACAATTTTACGCAAACAATGAAAACGGAAGAAAGGCAAAGGCAAGTGAAGTTTATTTCAACAAAGATTTTGGTGTCAAGGTCTTCAGCGAATGGATCAAATGGGCGCAGAACGGTGTACTCGTTTATGGTGGTAGAGAATACAATGCCAACAACGCGTTCTTGGCAGGGCAAGTTGCCATGCTCATCCAATCTACATCTTCAGTGGGTTCAATAGAGAGTAAAGCCAATTTCAAAGTTGGCACCACCTTCCTGCCAAGAATTCCTGGGTATCCAAAAGGCAATTCAGTCATCGGTGGTGCAACCCTTTGGGTTCTCAAGGGTAAGCCAAAAGAAGAATACAAAGCCGTTTGGGAATTCCTTAAATTCGTAGCAAAACCTGAAGTTTCACAAAAATGGCACAAATCTACAGGTTACTTTCCAACTAGCAACAGTGCTCTGAAGGGACTCCTCGATGAAGGATGGTTTTCAACCCATCCCAACCATCTAACGGCTTTCCTTCAAATCCTCAGTGGGATTAATAGACCTGAATCTCAAGGTGTGAGACTTGGCAACTTTGTGGCAATAAGAGACATTGTCGATTCTGCCTTTGAAAAGGCTTTACAGTATAAAGGATCTGATATTGAAAAAGTAGCAAAATCTATTTTAGACGATGCTGCCAAACAGTGTAACCAAATTTTGAAAGATTACATTTCTCTGTATGGCAAATGATACTTTGGGGGACTGGGTCCCCCATCATTTGACTTGAAAATGGATGGTGATCTTGGTGCACACTAAATTCCCAAATAGAGTTATGCCCTACTTGTTGTTACTACCTTCTATATTAGTTATCTTGATCTTCTTTCTGATCCCGACGATTCGTTCCATATATCAGAGTTTCTTCAGAGTTTCCCCATTTGGAGATAGACGTATCTTTGTGGGTTTTGGAAATTTTTCAAGGCTTTTCAGCTCCTCTGCCTATGTGGACAGTTTGGTCAGGACTCTCATCTTTGCAAGTTCTGTGGTGGTTATAGGTCTCGTTTTCTGTGTAATTGTTGCTGCACTGCTCAACCAAAGACTCAAAGGGATGACCATTTATAGAACCTTTTTCATATGGACCTACGCCATTTCTCCTGCCATCGCTGGAACTGTCTGGGCTTTGATGTTCAACCCTGCGACGGGCCCTGTGGTGTATTTAATAAAGCTGTTGACTGGTAAGACGATAAACTGGATGAACGATGGAAACCTTGCGTTGGCTATCGTCATCACAGCAGCCGTATGGAAAATGATGGGTTACAACGTCATATTCTATCTTGCAGGGTTACAAGCTGTTCCAGATGAACTCTTGGAAGCGGCATCTATAGACGGAGCTAACGGGATTAAGCGATTTTTTAAAGTAACGCTACCTTTACTTTCACCAACGACCTTTTTCTTACTCATAATGAATATGCTCTATGCTTTTTTTGAGGTATTTGGCTTGATAGATATCATGACAAAAGGTGGTCCGGGAAACGCCACAGAAATATTAGTCTACAAGTTGTACAGAGACGGTTTCATAGCAATAGATATTGGCTTTGCTTCGGCTCAGTCTGTTGTCTTGTTCGTCTTTGTGACAATATTGACGATCTTGCAGTTTAAATATACTCAACAAAAAGTCTTCTACGGATAGGTGATATCTGTGAAAGCTTACAAAAGTCAGAAAATCCAGGTATATACAACACTTACAATATTGACACTCGTAGTGATGTTTCCTATTTATTATGCCTTTGTCATGTCAACATTGAACTCTATGCAATCTTACAGCTATCCCCCAAGATTTATACCAAGCTTTCATCTACTCGAAAACATGAAAGAAGCATGGAGAAACGCGGGAATGGGAAGATTGATGTTCAACAGTGCCTTCACTGCAACGATTGTAGCCGTGGCAAAGATATGTTTTTCCATCCTTGCAGCTTTTGCTTTCACCTATTTTGGAAATTTCAAAGGTAAATATCTGTTTTTTGGATTGATTTTAATAACCCACATGCTGCCACTTCCAGTAAGACTGCTCCCAACATATGATATGATGAAAACCTTTGGATGGGTGAATACCTACTATGCCCTAACGGTACCATTCTTTGCCAGTGCCACTGGAACACTTTTGTTTAGACAGCTCTTTCTCACCGTCCCACCTTCACTAGCCGATGCAGCGAGAATCGATGGAGCTGGCCCACTCAGATTTCTCTGGCACATCCTTGTCCCGCTTTCGAAAACCAATATGGGAGCCCTGTTCCTAATAGAGTTTAACTACATATGGAATGAATATCTTTGGCCTCTTATAATAACCACAACAAAAGAGATGCGGGTTGTACAGATAGGTATAAAGATACTCTTAGCCTCTGAAGCTCAAGCTGCTGATTGGAATATTATAATGGCAGGAACAATAATGGCTATGCTGCCGCCTCTGATAATGCTGCTCATCTTTCAAAAAACTTTCATGGAAGGCTTCAGTATGAAGGAAGAAAAATAAAAGGGGCCGTAAGCCCCCTTTCAATGTTTTCCTCTCCTCGCGCTCCAGCCGTGCATAGCGAGCGCAAAAGCTATTACCACATAGGCGAGAAACTCTCTGAAGAACTCTCCTACTTGCGGTTGGCCAAACAACCTATTACCGGCACTGGGTGCAACAACGAACAGGGTATGGAATAGCAAGACACCTATTATCGCGTTCCAAATAGAAGCTTTCCTTGTTGAAGCACCACCGACGAGTAACGCAGCAATAGAGAACAAACCAACTTGCTCATGACTGTTATAAGTGTTTATCGTACTGATATCCTGAAGGTAAATGATCTGACCTATTGCAGCAAGAACAGTTGACATGATAACTGCTATTATCCTGATTTTATTGACTTTGATTCCTGCGACCTCAGCTATGTGCATGTCTTGACCAACTGCTCTGATATCTTGACCAAGTTTTGTCCTGAACAAAAAGTAAATGAGAAAACAAAGGCCTATAGTTATCAACAGTGGTAGGACGAAAAGCCTTACTGTACCTATTTGAACAATCCATACCTTATTCAAAGCCGAAGCAATACTTCCATAAAGATCAACGGTATTTCTCAAACCGACCCCTTCGGGCAGCAAAAACTGTCTCGTTTTGAAAGGTATTACCGAGCCTATGAAAAACAAAAA